>JABABH010000027.1 GCA_014238325.1 Coxiellaceae bacterium
ATACCAGGCGGATATTTTAAGCGGGAAGCACGTCCGAGCGATAAAGAAAACTTGATTGCTCGCTTGATCGATCGGCCTATCAGGCCTCTGTTCCCGAAAGGTTTTTATTCGGATATACAGATTATTATCACAGTATTGTCCTTGGATCCTCAGATTCAAAGCGATGTGATTGCTATTTTAGGAGCATCAGCGGCACTCGCCTTGTCAGGCTTGCCATTTAACGGGCCATTGGCTGCGGCACGAGTCGGTTTTTGGGAGAATGCTTATCATTTAAATCCATCCCTTGAAGAGATGCAAACCTCATCTCTAGATTTAGTTGTAGCAGGAACGGATGGAGCAGTTTTGATGGTAGAGGCTGAAGCAAATCAGCTATCAGAAGCAGTGATGTTAGATGCAGTACTCTATGGGCACAAAGAGATGGGAGTGGCGCTTCAAGCGATTCGTGAGTTTTCGGGCATGGTTGGGCCAACATCCATACCTTGGAGTTCACCCGTTATAGACCCTGAACTCGTTCAGCTCGTGAATAAAAGTGCAGGAGACCAGCTCAAGCAAGCCTATCAGATTCAAGCTAAAAAAGAGCGTCAAGACATCATGCAGACTCTTCGAGCACGACTGTTATCTGAACTATGTGAAGATACTGCTACAATTGAGTCCAAGTGGACACCTTCAGCAGTGGGTGATGCCTGTCATTATCTTGAGCGACAGATGGTTCGCGATCAAATTTTATCAGGTGGTTTGCGTATTGATGGTAGGGAAACCACAGAAGTACGTAAGATTAATACTCAAGTAGGTATCTTGCCTCGTACCCATGGTTCTGCTCTCTTTACCCGGGGTGAGACGCAAGTATTAGCAGTCGTGACTTTGGGAACGGAACGCGATGCTCAAAGGGTGGAAGATGTTGATGGTGATTACCAAGATCATTTTTTATTACATTATAATTTCCCGCCATTCTCTGTGGGCGAGACTGGATTTATAGGCGGCCCAAAGCGCCGTGAGATTGGGCATGGTCGTCTGGCTAAACGTGCATTGTCACGGTTGATGCCAAAAATGGATTCTTTCCCTTATGTGATCCGAGTGGTTGCAGAGACCTTGGAATCTAATGGTTCTAGCTCTATGGCTACGGTGTGCAGCAGTAGCTTAGCCTTAATGGAAGCAGGTGTTCCTCTGCAAGCGCCGGTTGCAGGTATTGCTATGGGATTAATTAAGGAAGAGGAACGGTATGCTGTTCTCACAGATATTTTAGGGGATGAAGATCATTTAGGTGATATGGATTTCAAGGTGGCTGGAACGGCAACGGGTGTGACAGCATTGCAAATGGATATTAAAATCTCTGGTATTACTCGTGATATTATGCAGGCCGCCTTAGACCAGGCTAAATCGGCTCGCTTACATATATTAGGTATTATGGAGCAGGTGATTACTCAACCTCGAGAAGAAGTTTCATCTTGGGCGCCACGTTTGATCGTGATGAAAATCAATCCTAAAAAAATTGGTGATATTATTGGTAAAGGTGGAGCAGTCATTCGGAAATTAACTGAAGACACGAATTGTATCATTGATATTACAGATGATGGTACGGTGAAAATTGCTGCTCAAACCATGGAAGAAGGTGCAAAAGCCAAAGCGAGTATTGCTGCTTTAATCGAAGATTTAGAAATTGGTAAGATTTATGAAGGAACGGTACATAAAATTTTAGACTTTGGTGCTGTTATCCAATTTACGAATAATCGAGAAGGATTATTGCATATTTCTCAGATCGCGCATGAACGTATAGCGAGTGTTCAGGACCATCTGAAAGAAGGTCAAGTGCTTCGGGTCAAAGTCATTGAGAAAGATCATAAAGGGAAAATTCGCGTCAGCTTAAAGCAAGTTGAGGAATGACTAGAGATGTCGTAATATTATTACACGGCTTATTGCGTAGCCAGCATACGATGAGAAAACTGCATCGTATGCTGGTGCAAGCAGGGTATCGCGTGTACAATTTTGGTTATCCATCCACACGGTTTTCAATCTCACAATTAACCGATCGACTACATCAATTTATTTTAAAGAAAAAATTTTCTAGTGATGATCGTCTCTATTTCGTCGGGCATTCACTAGGTGCTATTATTATTCGCGCATTGCTGACGCAATATACTTACCGATCATTAGCGCGCGTCGTGATGCTGGCTCCCCCGAATCAAGGTAGTATGCTGGTTGATTATTTGAAACGGTATCGTTTTTATAGGATTTTGGGTCCCGCTGCTCAAGAACTGGGAACGGATCTCGATGCTACTCCCCTAACATTACCAGAGCTGACCTATGAAACTGGCATTATTGCTGGGGATTGTTGTAGGATTAATTTTTTGTTTTCCTGGTTTATTTTATCGGGTCCCAACGATGGAATGGTGCGAGTCATAGAGACCCGCATGCCGAATGCCACAGATTTTTTGCTCCTTCATACAACACATAGTGCTATGCCGCGCCATCCATTAGTGATGGCACAAACCCTATATTTTTTAAAATATGGATATTTTAAACACCAGGGTTCATCTACGGGGTTTCCATAAATAAGCTCTTTAAGGGTTCTGTGATGGCCCGCTATAAGGATCTTCACCACTGATTTCATGATAAGCAGGGGGAGGGGTTTCAGGTCGAACGACCTGATCATATGCCGGAGGTGGTGTGGTTGAGCGAAATATGCTATTTGACGAAGCAGAAGGTAACGGTGGAGCAGAAGGAACAGGAGAGATGTGTGTATCTTGAGCGTTGCTCATGCTAACTGGAGTTGATTCTAATCCATTGTTTCCAAATATATTTATTATTTGATCAAATTTATTGGGATGATCTTTTATCATCTCGATGAGCTGTTGCTTTTGCTCTTCAGAATGTGTTCTAAAGAAATGTGTAACCCTAATCTTCTGATGATCCGATAGGTTTAAGTTTCGGATTTCTCGCAAAGCATTTTTGGTATCTTGGGGGGGGATGGATCGCATAATGTCTAAGCCTCTAGCAAGTAATCTTAAGGAAATATTAAAATACTCTAGAGTATATATTAGTTTTGTAAGTTTTTAAAGCAATTTGAAGGTTATGGCAAATTTTCCAATAAACTTCCTAGATAATTTTTGCAAAGATCTTAATTTTTATATTTAAAAACAATAGGTTAACTGTTTTTCGAAGCGAGAAGTTAGCACTCGTAAAGCTAAGGGTACTAAAATAGCCACCCTTGGCTAGGCAATGCTATCCTATTTTAGGGCTAGCTACAGCTGTGATAGTTTTGTTCATCTGAGATATCATCTTCTTGATTATTCGGTTTGACTGATGAAGTGATACTTTCTTGAGATGACATACCACCTTCTCGATAGACTATACGTTGTTTAAGTGGAGGTGTGCTACCGTCAAGGTTTAGTGGATGAGAGCTGCTTTCCTGACCCGTGGTTGCAAACAAATGATCTCGATTATTCACGGTATAAACAGCCGCGCTCTTAAGTGCTGTATCATCTTCTTGTGGTATTTTACGTTTTTTAATCGGTAGCCATTCGTTTGGATAACTCAGTCTTGAGCGAGAAGCATGGTGTTTCTTGTCAGAGAAACTTGATAATGGATCTGTTTTGAAAAAGTTTTCCATTTTATCATACCATTGCTTATAGGCTTCACTTTGACTCGTATCATACTTATTTGATTTGGAGAGAGCCTCCTTTCCTTTTTCCCGATAATGATCTCGTTCGTTATGGTCTAATAACGTACAATTAGACAGAAGATCATGAGAAGCCGTGACCTTGGAGGCCCACAGATGGTTCAGGGTGTTTTTAGTTTTAAGCTCAGCGCCTTCTAGATATTTTTTTGTCTTGTCGTTTGTTTGTAATATGTATAGAGGTTTCAAAAGATTCTCTATAGATTCGGAAAATTCAATATATTGCTGACAGAGTGCTAGCTTTTCAACGATTTCTTTCTTGCACAGTTCGTGGCTCACACCATGAATAATCATATGTCCGAAGGTGTCTTCTATATTTCGTTGCACACTCATGATGATATTAAAATAAGTATCAATATTTTCTATATAGCCCTTTATATTATTATTTTGTGTGAGTTGTTTAGGACGGTTCCAGCGAGAATAAGCATGGATACTATCAGATAACCCGTTAAGTCCCATCGTAACGTTAAAAGAGAGTTCATCAAACATACCCTTTAATCCACAGTCTTCCATGGCTTGATAGATATTTTCGATGTTGATATTGTTGAGGGTATGTTGGAAGCTCAATTTAAGCATCTTTGTTTTGAAATTATTATATTCCTGATCGGTATCATATTGCTCAATGGCCTCACGCATTTCATGGATAGATGTGATGGCGTGTTTCTGATCCCTCTGTATCACGTCAAGCATCATCTTATAATGATTATCGACCGAGTTCTGCATGGAAATAGAAAGGTTGGGGCCTGGTAATTTAGTGTCATCGCTCTTATTATCATTTAGAGCTTTGGATTCCATACTGGTTTTAAGCTTGCTAGAGTGCCTTAATATATCAAGAATCACGGTTATCATGGAAATATTATCAGTTGATTCTAATAATTTTTTGTTAAAAACCTTTGTCTCATTTGCGGAGACTCTAAATATATAGTCCTCGGTATCGTTTGAATAATGCAGGGCTTGTATGGCAGCAAGGAATTTGTCTTGGCTATCAGGTTGCGCTATAGCTTCATGGATATTGACAACATCACAGCATGCAGTTGCGGCATCAAATATAACTTGAATTTTATTCGTAAGACGTAACGCTTTTGTCATATATTCAAAACTATTATTATATATTTTATCCGATTTTGTTTGTCTTTTTTTCATATTTTTTTCTCATATAGCAGTTTGCGATAGAGCTTGATTCGCTGCTTTGACCTGATAGACTGCTATATCTTAAATATAGGTTAGAGTGTTATGACCAAGGTATGCAGGTATAGAATATACATATATTATACATTAAAGCATAACTATACTTATTGTTTGTTAAAGTAACCTTTAGTCGTGATAGCCAACTGACAAGCAGGAGAGCGAGGTGTATTGGGAGAGTGCCTATGGTTAAATTTCAGACATGTCTCAAGATATTGCCTGGTTGATTTTTATACTGTCTTTTGTATTGTCATGTTTTAGTGTGCTATTTTCTAGCGCTTTGCTATCACCCCTGAGTATGATAGGGGTGCTATGCTGTGGATTATGCGTCTTGTACGGATATCTAAAATATCAAAAATCGAGCGATTTCAGAATAGGATTCTGGGGATCTATCCTACTAGCGGTGTTGGGGGCTAGCTTGGGCGTTTTATCGACGACTTACCACGTGCGTCAAACGATGGCATGGACTTTAGCAAAGC
>JABABH010000028.1 GCA_014238325.1 Coxiellaceae bacterium
CGACATCTGGATGAAGTCAGAAGCATCACTCATCAGTGGTTACAAGAATATAACCAGGTTCGACCTCATGCAGTTATCGGCAACGTACCACCTGCACACTATCAGCATCACGGAGAAATTCTATCTGTTACTGGTAACATTTTGGGGGGGTAGACAGTTAAACTAGCATTCAATCATCATTAAAAAAAGATGGGCAGCACGGTTACTGCATGAGCATTTTAAAATTTTTCATGCGGGATGGGAACAGATTGATGTGTTCGCCTGTACTGCAGGCTAATGATAGCATCCATTTGGGTTGGCGATTACCTCTTATTCAGATTTATTGTCTATCCAACTATTGGGATCCAAGACAGCGCTTCCTTGCCGCACTATCTATCCATCCATCTTCTTAATCGACATGCGGACTTCCCGTCTTGTAATGGTAAGCAGACTCTCCGGCCCTCCAGCAGGCCACCTTTGATCTATCCTGTTTATTCTCGGTATCATACGGAGCCCATATCGGTTCATCTCGATGACAACGTTGAATTGCAATCGGACAACGCGTATGAAAAACACAGCCTGCCGGTTTATGAATAGGAGAAGGCACTTCACCCAGCCAAGCATGATTATCTAAATGACGCTCTTTAGGATTGATACCTAAAATTGCCGATAATAATAGCTGCGTGTAGGGGTGCTTAGGGTGATTAAAAATGGCAGCCGTCTCCCCTAATTCCATGGCTTTTCCTAAATACATCACGAGAACGCGGTCGCAAATATAACGCACGACACTTAAATTATGTGAAATAAAAATCAGTGAAAACCCAGAGTCTTGTTGCAGATCTTTTAATAGATTAAGAATTTGCGCTTGTATCGAGATATCTAAGGCACTCACTGGCTCGTCACAGATAATTAAGCGCGGCTGTAAAATTAAGGCACGTGCAATACCGACCCGCTGGCATTGCCCTCCAGATAACTCATGGGGGTAGTGATGCAAATAAGCTAAGGACAATCCAACTCGCTCTAATATTTCCATGACTTTATGACGAATCACCCTCCGCCCTAATGCTGGATAAAAGGTTTTAAGTGGTTCTGCAATAATTTCGCGGATCGTTAAACGCGGGTTTAATGCAGAAAAGGGATCTTGAAAAATAATTTGTACTTCCTTGCGTATATTCCTCCATGAGGACTTATTTAAGGATAATAGATTCATGCCTGCATATAAAATTTGGCCAGAGGTCCTCGGAACAAGTCCTAATATCGCACGCCCCAATGTGGATTTACCGCAGCCAGACTCGCCCACTATACCTAGAATCTCACCAGGATAGACCTTAAAACTCATACCATCTACTGCATTAAAAGTGTGATGATGCTGCAACAACGATGCACGCTTTTGTGGCACTGGAAAAGAGACTTGTAAATTTTCGACGGCTAATAAAGGCTGACGTTCTACATCGCTCATGACAACTCGCCTGCAAAATGACACATGGATCGCTGTTGATGCGTAAATATAAGCGGCTTTGGAAGTTGCTGAGCACAAATCGCTTCAGCACGAATACAGCGCGGATGAAATGGGCACCCTGATGGTAAAGCTGCAATATTAGGAGGGCTGCCTTCAATAGCTACTAAACGCTCTGCTGCTTGATCCAATTGCGGCAAGGCACGTAGCAAGGCCTGTGTATAAGGATTTTTAGAGCGATATAAAATATCATCAACCTGTCCCACCTCCATCGCATATCCCCCATACATCACCATGATTTGATCACACATGCTCGCAATGACACCCAGATCATGTGAAATCAAAATAATGGCTGTGTTAAACTCTTTCTGTAGTTGTTTTAATAAATTTAGAATTTCAGCTTGCACGGTGACATCTAAGGCAGTGGTCGGCTCGTCTGCAATTAATATGGTCGGCTGACATAATAATCCCATTGCAATCATCACACGCTGCCGCATACCCCCCGAAAATTCGTGAGGATATAAATTCAGGCGAGCTTTAGCTTCAGGAATTTTTACTGCATCCAGCATATCGCTTGCCTGTTGCTTGGCTTCACGATAACTCATGCCACGATGTCGCACGAGAATCTCAGACATTTGCTTGGAGATTTTTAAATAGGGATTTAAAGAGGTCATCGGGTCTTGAAAGACCATCGCTATTTTATCTCCACGAATCTTATTCAGCGCCGCGTGAGATAGCCCTACTAATTCCATGCCTTGGAACTGAATGGATCCAGTGATGCGAGCATACGTTGCCGATAGCCCCAGAATCGCAAGAGCTGTTTGGCTTTTTCCAGAGCCCGACTCTCCAACAATCCCCAATACTTGCCCAGCCTGGAGGGTGAAATTCAAATCTGGAATAATCGTCACCCAACCCCGCTGAGAGGGCGCCTGGATATTTAAATGCTTGACGACTAATATAGGGTCTATCGCATTCATCATCGACTCTTGGGATCTAAAGCATCACGTAACCCATCACCAATAAAATTAAAACAAAGCAATGTGATCACTAACATCAGCGTTGGAAAAAATAAAGTCCACCACGCTACTGACATACTATGCACGCCATCATTCACTAATACCCCCCAACTGGTATGGGGTTCTTGCACACCTAGGCCAAGAAAGCTCAGCAGTGATTCCGTAATAATCACCTGAGGAATCGTCAAAGTGGCATAAATCATGACGACACCTAGTAAATTCGGCACAATATGCCTTAAGATGACACTAAATTGATTTACACCATAGGCATAGGCGGCTTCGATAAACTCTTTATGTCGTAAACTTAAGGTTTGACCACGCACAATACGTGCCATATCTAACCAATTAATGGCACCAATGGCGACAAAAATCAAAATAATATGTCGACCAAAAAAAGTCATTAAGACGATCACGAAAAAGAGAAAAGGTAAGGAATAGAGAATATCCACGATTCTCATCATGACGCCATCTGTTTTTCCGCCCCATAAACCCGCTGTGGCTCCATAAGCAACACCGATCATGATACTGACGATACTTGAGACGAGACCTATTAATAAAGACATTCTACCGCCCGACATCGTTCTCACAAAAATATCACGGCCTAAGCTATCGGTACCAAAAATATGCCCACTGGCAAAACTAGGCGGCTGAAAAATAGCTGACCAATCGGTCGCTCGAAATGAAAATGGACTACAATAAGGTCCCAACCAAACGCATAATGCCATCAGGCATAACAGACTCAACGCAACCATAGCCATTTTATTACGCCTGAATTGCAGAAAAGCATCTTTCCAAAGGCTATGACCTTTTATATGACTCTCAGTGGACGACTGAGTGATTCCATCATCCTGAACCTTCATAAGCTTACGCCGAAATAACCTTTTCACACTGTTCATTCCATCTATTCGTCATATACTTATTAGTATCGATCATCCTCACCTAATAAGATACACGCGGATCTAGAAAAGTATATAAAATATCTACGATTAAATTGGCTATGATCATTAAGGTACAGGTTAATATGACCAAGCCCATCACCACGGTATAATCTCGACTCAAAGCACCATTCACTAATAAAGTACCTATGCCGGGCAAACCAAAGACCATTTCTACTGAGACAGATCCCGTAATAATATTTGCCAAACCTGGACCCAAATAAGACAAAACAGGCATAAAAGCGGGCCTCAAAGCATGATGCAATACCACGGCACGTTCTGGCAACCCTTTCGCTCGAGCCGTACGAATATAAGGGCTCCCTAATACTTCAATCATACTGCCGCGCATCAAGCGAGCAATAATAGCCATTTGCGGCAAAGCCAATGCGATCACAGGCATCAAGAGATGATTCCAAGCTCCATTTCCCCACTCAGCAGCTGGCAGCCAGTGCAATATGACTGCAAAGACAAACACCATCAGTGGCGCAATCACAAAACTCGGAATAGAAATACCAAACATTGCAAAGCCACTGGTAAAAGCATCCACCCAACTATGTTGATATAAAGCAGCAGTAGCGCCTACAGTAACGCCCAAGACTACAGCCAATAGGATAGCCCATGCCCCTAATCGCAACGATACGGGAAAAGCCTTCGCAATTAATTGATTCACGGTCCAGTCTCTATTCTTAAAGGAAGGGCCTAAATCTCCTCGAGCCGTATTATTTAAATAACGCAGATACTGCTTCCATACGGGCTCATCTAAATGATACTGTTTTGCTATATTTTTTTGTATTTCTGGCGGTAGATTTTTTTCTGAAGTAAAGGGACCTCCAGGCGCCAAGTGCATCAAAAAAAAACTCAAGGTCATCAGGATTAATACTGTCGGTATCAGCGCGCCAATTCTCTTGAAAATATATATAATCACGCGTTGCCCTCTTCCAAACTGACGACACTCTATCTTGATCTTACTGCATCCATAAGCTAGACCATGCAGTACGTTGAGCCTATCAAGCTATTTATGGATAATATGCCAATTCTTAGATTTTTGATGATCTAAAATTTGTGTCGGATGGTAATTGCCAACATATTTTTTAACCAAATGTCGCATCACATCTTGAAAGATTGGAATTCTTATATAACTTTTCATTAATATACCACTCGCTTGACCATATAAGGCCATTCTTTGGGCCTTATTGATAGTATGGCTGGCTTTTACCAATAATTGGTCATATTGAGGATTACAATACCCTTCTATATTTTGGGTACTATTACACGTGAGCAAGGATAAAAATGCATAAGGATCATTATAATCCGCTACCCACTCGAGCGTGGTCACGGAAAAATTACCTTGACGTTGATCCATGAGCTCACTCTTAAATTCTTCATTGCGAAGCTCAACCTGTGCCCCTAAGACTGCCAACCACATAGCCTGTATAGCGGTCACTATTTTCTTACGCTCATTATTTGTATTATATAGAATCGTCACGTGCAAGGGATGAGAATCCGAATAGCCTGCAGCTTGGTATAATTTTTTTGCCTCTGCAATTTGACGAGCTCGAGGCCAGTCTGCCCATACAACGGTATGCTGCGTATCGACCCCCATACCTGCTGGTAAAAAGTTATATTGAGGAATAACTCCCACGGCTAATATATGTGCAATAGCTTTTCGGTCAATGGCCATAGACAAAGCCTGGCGTAATTGCACCTTATTAAACGGTGGTTTTTTCAAATTAAAGGCTAAATAAAAAGACGTCGCTGAAGGAAATACATGTAATTGCTGAGCATATTGACGCTTAATTTCTTGAAAAGAATCAGAGGGCACCGTATTCGTATAATCCAACTGACCTGATTCATACATCTTTAATTCGGTTGTGCTATCAACGATCGGGTAATAATTTACCGTATCAATTGAGGTGTGTGTATTATCCCAGTAATAAGGATTGCGCACTAATTGGATGTGATCATTCACAATCCATGATTTTAACTCATACGCTCCGTTTGAGATCAAATGTCCTGGTTGGGTAAACTTATTTCCCCATTGATCTACGTTAGGCTTGTATAATGGATAAGCAATAGGATTCGCTAAAATCTGTAAGATATAAGGCGTGACAGCCTCTAAGGTGATTTGCACCGTATGCGAATCTAATGCCTTAATCCCTAAACTATCAACGGGCGCTTTACCCGCATTAATCAGCTCGGCATTTTTCACAGGATAAAGCAAATAAGCTTCTGTCGAAGCTGTATGTGGATCAACAGCACGACGTATTCCATAAACAAAATCATCGGCTGTCACCGGTTGACCATTCGACCACTTCGCATCATCGCGCAAATAAAAGGTATATACTTTGCCAGCATTGCTGACCTTCCAATGAGAAGCAACACCCGGAACAATGCCATTATCCGGTCCATTTGAATTAGGTGATTCATCGGTTAGGCCTTGGAATAAATCAGCCACAATATTAGCCCCATAGACATCATCCACTTTGGCTGGGTCTAGTGTCGCAGGTTCTGCAGCATTCCCTCTATTTAAAACATTCTCTACTTTGCTCGTCGGGCTCGTCGGCTCAGAATGACAGCCTGATAAGAGCGCAACAGCAAAAATCATGCTCATTAAAGCTTTAGAAAGACAATTTATATGCATTCGATACACCCTATTTTCCCGTCAAAGTTTTCAGCATGATTACCACTTTCCCATGCATCCTTGTCACAACAAAGACCTAAGCGTCTCATGATGACTGACGCTTACCCGCTTTCCGGTTAATAATATGCCAATTTTTAGTATAGACATGGTCAAGCAATTGCGTCTGTTTATAATGACCAACATAATCTTTGACAAGATGTACATTCACATACTGAAAAATTGGGATTCTGACATAATTATGATTCACAATCGCTCTAGCTTGCTCATAAAGCGCAACCATTTGTTTGCGATTTGCTGTATGGCTTGCCTCATTGACGAGAGCATCGTATTTCAGATTGCTATAGCCCCCTGAGTTTTGCGTCCCGTCGGTCGTCAATAACATAAAAAAAGTAGAAGCATCATTATAGTCAGCAACCCATCGCTCCATCACAATATCGTAATTATGTTGCCCAATATCCGATAGATAAGCTTTCCAGTCCTCATTGCGTAGAGACACCTTCACGCCTAAGTTCTGTGCCCACATCGCTTGTATCGCAATAGCTAATTTTTTACGCTGATCATCTGTATTATATAAAATCGTGATATGCAAAGGATGCTGCTTAGAATAGCCTGCTGCTTTGTACAATGCTTGCGCTTTAGCCAGTCGTGCTTGACGTGTCCAATTTTCCCACGGTACAGCATTCGCTGTATCCACACCCATACCAGCCGGCAAAATACCGTATTGTGGGATAATACCAATAGGCAACACCGCACGCACTATAGTCTTGCGATCAATAGCCATGGATAATGCTTGACGTAATTTCATACTTTTCAATGCCTCTCTCCTCAAATTCAACCCCAAATAAAAGGAGGCTGCCCAAGGAGATATATGTAATTCTGAAGGCAAGGTTTGCTTAATGCGTTGAAAGGAATCCGACGGTACCGTACTGGTATAATCTAGTTCCCCCGATTGATACATTTTTAACTCCGTCGCAGCATCCACAGTAGGATAATAATTCACGGTATCAATAGCCGTATGCGCATTATCCCAATAATAAGGATTGCGAATTAAAGTTACATGATCATTGACGCGCCATGTTTTTAATTGATAAGCACCATTTGAGACCAAATGGCCAGGCTGGGTAAAGCCATCTCCCCACCGCTCTACATCGGGTTTATAAACAGGATAGGTAATGGGATTGGCCATAATTTGTAGAATATAAGGCGTCACTGCTTTTAAAGTTACCTGCACTGTATAGCGATCTAAGGCCTTAACACCCAAACTATCCACCGATGACTTACCCGCATTAATGGCCTCCGCATTCTTTAAAGAGTATAATAAATAAGCTTCTGTAGAAGCCGTATGCGGGTCAATGGCACGACGAATCCCATAGACAAAATCATCAGCCGTTACAGGCTCCCCGTTCGACCATTTCGCATCATGGCGCAAATGAAAGGTATAGACTTTAAAATCTGGGCTAATATTCCAGCGCTCAGCCACACCAGGCACAATGGTATTATTGGGTGCTTCAGCAGTTAAACCTTCAAATAAATCGTTAATAATATGCCCACTCGAGACATCTTCTACTTTAGCAGGGTCCAGGGTCGCTGGCTCTGCCCGATTTCCTCTATTTAAAACATTATCCTCCTTGGTTTGCGACTGAGAAGGCGATTCATGACAGGATGTCAAGCACCCCATTAATGCAATAGATAGACATAGAGGCCCCACCTGATGACGTATGAATTTCATAACCTGCAACACTTCTTGCCTCCTGGTCTATAGGGATCATGGTAGTCGACAACGATTGCCTCCTTACTATTTTATAATCCATATACAGCGTTAAAACCACTAGACCAAAAAAATGCTTCATCAGCCCGTCATCTCTTTTGTCTTGATTTTGAACAATATCTCATATCACGAGAGCAGGCATGGCTCTTAATAAAATTTTAAGATTTAGATCTTTTTATACCATTATTGCGCATCCGTATGCAAGTATGGTTCACATGTGACAGCTCAGTTTCTATACTTTCCCTCTCTAAAACAACGCATATAATTCGTCATCGCACGCATAACGGCGTCATGAGCCTGATTCAAATCCTCGATTCCCTCCTCATCAAGGCTATCTTTTTGATCCACCAACGCCTGAAATAGGGACACATACTTGGTGAGCTCAGGCACAGACAGATAACATAAGCCCCCCAAACAACGATGCAACTCTCCACTTAATACGGCTTGATTACCGGATACATAGGCTCGCTCGATAAGGTTCGCTGTATCCCGCAAACTCTTATAAGTCATCGCCAATAATTGCTGAGCTGCCTCACGATTACCGTTACAGCGTTCGACACAACCTGGCCAATCGATGCTCGGGATAGATGCATCAAGCTGGGTGGAAATCTTCACAGCCACGTTTATAGTTTTCCAATTTTGTTGATCAAAACAACCGCCTTCTTTTATATTTATATTGAGAGCTACACAAACATCACAGCTGCGGTATATACCCATCCCACTTCAAGATGCGAAGCATGCACTTGAAGTGACTCATCGCGATGGGGATTCTTAAGGGGAAAATCGCGATTTTTCTTTGAAGTGGCTGAGCGAACATTTATTTTTCGCCAGCCATCAAAACAAAGGTATACCGCTCGCAATAACCCACTTCGCACCTTCAGTCGCGAGCGGTAATATTATTGAGCATCATCATAATAACTTTTATACCGTTTGGACAGGGGAGGCTTATAAGTTTTTTACTCATCAACACATGCCCATCTCCTAACCGCTAAACGTCTCGATCGATAAAAATCATCTGTGGCCACCTCAACCAATCACTAAAAACCTTAAATCAGAATTAAATCGCAACCCCTACCAGCATTATCTGCAATATACGGTATTTAATACACCCATCTAGCAAGATAAAATTATTTCTTGATGCTCATCATCACGACATCAGAAGGCTCATATCGCATAAGTAGATCCATATCATAAATATCTAGCATGCTATTGCCAGCAATACGTAGAGTCGTATGTGCTCAAACAGAAAGTCGATTTAAAAGATCAAACATCCTTAAACAAGAACCAATCCTTAACGATTGCGAAGTATCATAAAAAAGCAGGAGATGCATCATGAATAGCGCTGACCATACCTCTACTTCCCTCTCTACGATACGAGCCTTGTTATTAAAATATGTTAACGATGAAGCGGATCTCTTGATTAAAGAAAGCGAGTATTCCTCTTTTAAAGTTATAGACCTAAAAGAAGGAACAAAGCTTTTGGGCGGCCATAGAGAAGCCGCAGAAAATATGCTTTCTATGTTTATCGAAACCTTACCTCAAGAGCTAAAGAAAATCATGGCCGCCCACGAAGAAAAAAATTTTCTAGAATTATATAAACTCATTCACAAGCTATATGGTGGTTTATGTTATTGTGGAGCACCCAAAATGCGCGCAATTACAAAGCAAATATACATATTATTAGAGCATCGATCCCATCAATCGATAGCTTCTCTATTAAAAATATTAATTCTAGCTGCCTACGAACTGGTTGAAGCTCATATAAAAAAACAAATAGCGAAGTAGTTGGTCTTAGATCTAAGATCAACTGGATGCCATGCTTTCGCCTGTAAGGTAGCTATTTGAAAGCTTCCATAGCTGGCTGCATGCTACTCTTGTATCGTCGTGGAAAAAATAAAATTAATCGGTTTTTCTCCGCTATGTTGCGTGATTAATTCACGAGAACGTTCACGCAATCGCACGACCTCCTTCCAATTTTTGTGCTGCGCTATCAACGGTTCACAGACCGTCAACGTAATATGTGAAGGTCTCAGCAACCAAGTGTTTCCACGCAACAGACTCCTTGCACCACGAATTGCAATGGGTATCACAGCAGATTGTGTCTCGACAGCAATTTTAAAAGCACCCGATTTAAACGGACGAATACCCGTGGCATAGCTGAACGTGCCCTCAGGGAAAATGACGATGGTGGAAACACGATCAAAGCTAGCCTCAATATGCTTAATATCGGCTTCACTATTCAATAAATTGTCGCGGTCGATGGGTATAAAATCTAAATACTTGATAAATTTTCTGAGCAACGGAGCGCGCAATAATTCTTTCTTTCCAATAAAACTCATGGGTTCCCGAAACAAAGCAAGCAGAATCAAAACATCTATGTAGCTCGTATGATTAACAACCATGATTTTCTTTTTCTTCAAGGTTGGATGGCCACACCAGTTCACAGTCATCGGAGTAAAACCAAGCCGAAATATCCAACGAGCCCAGTGATGCAAGCAAATCTGAGCTCCACGTCGCGGCATCCAGGCCATGATTCCCCACACGGGAAGTAAGGTCAATACAATCACCAACCCCATATAGGCTGTAAACACGGATTTTCCTATACGTAAAGCCACTGACTTAGCACGCTCCCACGCCCCTCGTACCAACAGCTTCATGATTTGCAAGGTCACAGGCAAACCTCGACGCCATAGTTGGCCCGAAAGGTAGGCCTTCTTCGCATCAGCTCGCCTTAACTTTCCACTCGAGGTTTTAGGAATCACTCCTGTTGCAGATGTTAAAAATATTTCATCCGGAGCTAGACCCACTTGAGCCATCACTTTTTCGGTGATGCTTTGTCGAAGTTGCGATTGCGCCGCATGATCCAGTTTACGCGTTTCTGCTACGATCAAGAGTTTTTCTGTACCTGTATGTTCATCTTTGGTGCCAAAGGCGACGACACATCCTTTGCGGATCTCAGGACACAAATTAATGACTTCTTCTATTTCTGCAGGATAATAATTTCTCCCCGCTTTGATAATTAAATCTTTTTCGCGACCCGTAATATAAAGCTCCCCCCCAGCCAGGTAGCCTAAATCGCCACTGCCCCACCATCCCTCATGATAAACCGCTTGGGTTGCATCTGGGTTACAATAATAGCCTTGCATAGCAGAAGGCCCCTGAAATTGCACTTGCCCAACCATACGTTCACCAAGAACTTGGCCCTGGCGAAAAATACGTACGCGATGGCGATCCAAAGGTACGCCACACGACACAAACTCATAGATTTTTTTTTGGTGTGCGTCGGCTGCCATGGCTTTTTGGCTGCATTCAAACGGATCGCGTTGAATACGATCCACTTTAAATCGTCTATTGAGTTTAGGCACCGTCAAGGCTAAAGTAGATTCTGCTAAACCGTAGACAGGCAGAAATGCTGTCTCGCGAAAACCATAGGCTTTAAAACGCTTCGTAAAGCGACGCAAGGTTTTGGGATAGATCATCTCTGCACCATTAAAAGCCAAACGCCAACTACTGAGATCTAAGCCTTCAATAGCTGAATCCTCTATTTTTTTAAGACATAATTCATAAGCAAAATTGGGTCCAGCCGAAAGCGTACCTCGGTGGTAGTGGATCGCCCATAACCATCGCTCAGGGCGTGATAAAAAGGATAGGGGTGTCATTAACGTTAAGGGTACACCGTAATATAGGCTGCCTAACCATGCCCCAATCAAGCCCATATCATGATAGAGTGGCAACCAACTCACTAAAACATCATTCGCTTTTAAACCAATTGCCTCACCATAGGCATGAATATTGGCTAGCAAATTTCGATGATTCAGCAACACTCCTTTCGGATTACCCGTACTGCCTGAGGTATATTGGATCAACGCAAAATCTTCAGCATGACGTTCGAAAATTGGCAAATGAGTCACCTCCCGCGATAATGAGGCAGCGGTCACAACTCCAAATAGACTCGGGATAAAAGCCTGCAATAACTGACTTAAACCTTTCGCTTCTTGAAAGGTGACGAGAAAACGCACCCCTGCATGACGCAACACTAATGATTCACGTTGAGCATAAGCCTCAATCTGATCGGGACGCATAGGCGGATAAATAGGAACCGGCACCCCTCCTGCAAGCAAGATGCCGAAAAACACAGAAAAAAACTCCATCGTGGTCGGCAGCATCATGGCCACCGTTTCTGTGGGACGCAATCCTGTCGTTATAAGCCCTTGAGCTATGCATCTGGCCATGGCATATAACTCTCCATAGCGAATAATAGTTTCCTTACCCCCCTCTTCCTGCAAATAAATATGGATGCGATTGGGTTCACTCTCAGCATAACACTGCAGGACGTCTATCAAGGTCTCAGCATCAGAAGGATCCGCATGCGGCAGATCCAGTGGATTCACGTGCTGAGGCTTGGGATTCAGGCTCTTGGGTTCTGCTGCCAGCTGTATGGCAGGTATGACATCTCTAAGCTGTTTGGCCTCCACCATCAACGCATCTGAAAAGCGAACGCCGAAAGCTCGCTCTAGTCGACTAAATAATTCAGCACGCTCCAAACTACCCATACCCAATTCGCTATCTAATTCTGCATCCAACGAGAGTGTACGTCCAACCTGCCTCACACCTGACTCTTGTAAAAATTTTTGGGTTTCCAGTAATATCTGGGATTCAATAACGCTCGCTGATTGATCCTCGTGTCTATATGTCAAACCATCGCCTCCTGCATAGCTTTGAATAGGGGAGAGCCTTAGCCACTATGGCTTCGATACACCTTCGAGACAGTTTCCTACTGATGAAGATGTAACCCTAGTGTATTTTTTCCAAAATACCTTCTAGCTCTTCTAGATTATTATAACCAATAATCAGGCGTCCTCTGCCACGCAGTCCATGGCGAATAGCAACGTCAGCGCCTAATTTATCTGATAAGCTCATTTGCAAACGAAGAATATCTGGATCCTTAAACGTGGCTGCAGGGCTCCCTGCTGCTTTAACAAACAATCGAGCACGCTGAACCATGGCCTCTGTTTCTCGAACTGACAAGCCTCGTTCAACCACACGCCGCGCATAATCGCTTTGGGTGTCTCCTTTGAGCGTTAATAAGGCACGCGCATGCCCCATATCTAGCTGACCACTCTCTAACCAGACACGGACATCACCATTTAATTTCAAAAGTCGTAGCATATTGGTCACACTCGCACGCGACTTACCGACCGCTTCCGCAACGGCCTCATGCGTCAAGTTGCACTCTGCTAATAGGCGTTGCAGAGCCAATGCCTCTTCAACGATATTCAGATCCTCTCGCTGAATATTTTCGATAAGTGCAAATGCCATCGCTGCCTGGTCAGAAATATTGCGTACAATCACAGGCACACGATCCAAACCAGCTATCTGTGCTGCACGCC
Source organism: Coxiellaceae bacterium (assembly GCA_014238325.1). GTDB lineage: Bacteria > Pseudomonadota > Gammaproteobacteria > Coxiellales > Coxiellaceae > JABABH01. Next base: position 13,186 of record JABABH010000028.1, read on the forward strand.
AGCGCCGCTCTCCTGCAATAATTTCGTAATTTTCCTCTGCTAAACAACGTGCAATAATGGGTTGGATGATACCTTGTACACGAATGGAATCGGCTAATTCTTGTAATTTACTCTCACTCATCTGCCGGCGTGGCTGATAAGCACCGGGTTTTAACGTATGTACCGCTACATTCTGCAAATGCGAGGAATCAGGCAACGAGACTGATACCTCATCGTTCGTTGCATACAATAATTCCTTTAACCCTAAATCGCTTAAACCACGCCCTAATCTTTTGTGTGTTTTATCACTCATGACAATGGGCTGCGCTCCTGCTTGTTTTCTCTTAATCATAAGTTTTTGTGCCTATATCGCTTGATAATTTCACCTGACCAAGCCAAATAGGCCATCGCCCCTTGCGATTTTTTATCATAATGGATAATAGGCAACCCATGACTAGGCGCCTCAGCAAGCCGTACATTCCGCGGGATCACGGTCTCATAGACTTTGTCCCCAAAATGCGCAAATAATTGCTCAGAGACTTCTGCTGATAACCGATTACGTGCATCGTACATCGTGCGCAACAAGCCTTCTATCTGCAAATGTGGGTTGACAGTTTTTCGAATCTGTTCAATGCTGGATACCAAGGCCGTGAGCCCTTCTAAGGCATAATATTCACATTGAATAGGAATGATCACACTGCTTGCACAGACCAAAGCATTGACCGTCAACATACTCAAGGAAGGTGGGCAGTCGATCAAGATAAAGGAATACTGATTTTTTATCGGGGCTATGACCTGCGACAAGCAACGCTCCTTATTGTCCATTTGTAATAGCCGCACCTCGGCCACAGTCAAATCACCATTCCCAGGTAAAACATCTACGCGCATATCAGTCGAGATAATAGCATCTTCAATCGCACATTCGCCCAACAAGACCTGGTTAACCGAAGCCGAAAGTTCGCGTCCTGCGATACCACATCCCACTGTCGCATTACCTTGTGGATCTAAATCAATCAATAACACCCTATGCTTAGCAGCAGCCAAAGAAGCGGATAAATTAATGGCTGACGTTGTTTTACCCACGCCTCCTTTTTGATTCACTAAGGCCATAATTTTAGCCGTCATCATGAGCCCTCATGTTTCAAAGCCCTGTCTAGCAAAGTCGCTTCACGATTCAATATCTCTACGATATGCCGTTCCGCAGAAAGAAAAGGCACGCGCACGCGATGCACGACGATCGAATACGACACTCCACGTAATTCAGTTTCTGGATAGACTCCCTTCATGATTAACCAACGACCCTGCAAAGGCAGCAAAGACCGTGTACATGCAATCATATGAGCAATCGTACCAAAGGCACGGCATATCATCATATCCGGAGCGTCCGATAATTGAGCAGACTCAACGCGACTCGACAAGACGCTCACATTTTTTATCTGCAATGCAGCAATAGCCTGTAATAAAAAACTTGTCTTCTTCGATCGACTCTCTACTAAAGTAAATCGCTTATCCGGAAATAGCAAGGCTAATGGAATGCCCGGAAATCCCGCACCGCTACCTACATCCACAATCGATGATCCCGCCACATAAGGCGCCATCGATGCGCTATCCAATAGGTGATGGGTAAGCATATGCCCCCTATCGCGAATAGCCGTTAAATTGTGGCATTTGGCCCATTTTTCCAATAAATCTAAGAAGGCCATCAGACAGCATGACACACCCGTAGGTACGGTCAGCCCCAGCGCGCACAATCCTTGTTCAAGCTGAGTCATGCTGTCACTAAAGTCAGGAGCAGACTGCATGCGTTTTCTTCAAATATACTAATAATAAGGAGATAGCAGCAGGCGTCATACCAGGTATACGCATCGCTTGCCCTAAGGTTTCTGGTTTAGTCTTTATCAGCTTTTCTCGAACATCATGGGATAACCCCGTCACAGTCTGATAATCGACATGCAATGGGATGACCGTATGCTCATATTTTTTAGCTTTGTTAATCTCTGCTTGTTGTCGCACTAAATAACCTGCATATTTCGCAATAATTTCAATTTGTTCGGCCACTAGTTGATTCGAGACTCCAGGCCCTAACCCCCTGACCTCCATCAGACCTGTATAATCCACCTCAGGGCGACGTAACACATCAAAAGCAGTATATTCGCGCTCTATGCTTCGCTGAAATTTTTCTTCAAATGCAAGCGCTTCAGAACGACCTGGACAGAGTCGTACAGATTTCAATCGTGCTATTTCCGATTCCACCGAAGCACGTTTACTCAAAAACGTTGAGCAACGCGCCTCATCAACACAACCTAATTCTTGTGCTTTTTCAGTTAAACGCCAATCCGCATTATCTTGTCGTAAATACAAGCGATACTCTGCTCGACTGGTCAACATACGATAAGGCTCATGAGTGCCGCGAGTGATAAGATCATCAATCAAAACGCCAATATAAGCCTCGTCTCGGCGTGGCGACCAAGGCTCGCGCCCTTGTGCTCGTAGGGCCGCGTTGATACCTGCGATTAAACCTTGGGCCGCAGCTTCTTCGTAGCCTGTGGTACCATTGATTTGCCCTGCAAAATAAAGACCTTGAATAACTTTAGTTTCTAATGAGGACTTCAAATCACGCGGATCGACATAGTCGTATTC
>JABABH010000029.1 GCA_014238325.1 Coxiellaceae bacterium
GCCTTGGCTGGGCTCGTGTTGGCTTGTGAGCATTTCAGTGACGATATGATACGCCTGGGTTGGATATTTATCCAGGAGAATGGTGCGAGTAGGCAGTTGTCGATCATCCAGAAATAAAGTAATAAGTTGATCTCTCGTCAATTTATTGTTCTTATGGCACAAGCGGAATAATAGTTTATCTAAATGTTCCAAATTCAAACTTGCACTCGGATTGTTTTCGATGATAAATTTAAGAACTTGTTGCTTAAATGTGTTCCAAAGTTTTGGATGAGGTTGATACCTATGCCAGTTCATCAACAAAGATGCAAAACATTCTTTTCGTTTGGAAATGTGTAATAGTTCAAAATTTATGGATTTTTCTGAACGATCAAGCAGTAACTTCAGCCACCTATGGTGTATAAAGTTAAATATAGTATAGAAGAAATATCTGTATGGGTGGTGTTTTTTGTATTGGTGACGAAATTCCTCGGAGAAGGCATCATAATGGTAAGATGGATCGGGTTGGGTTGAGTATGAATTCTCGTCGTCAGGCATAAAATTGGCTCCCATAGATGTTCCGAGGCATTATACACTGAACCAGTGACTAGATAAACAGCTATATGCTATTTATAAGCAGTTTTTGAATGGGCATATTATTTATTTCCTTAAATAAAAGTTAAAGTAAACCATATAGGCCTCTTTGTTATAGGCCAAAATATCAGATGCCTCAGGGCTTTATGCTGTTGAATGCCGTATTGTTTGATGATAAGTCGTTGAGAGGAGTCGTGGTAGAGTGAGATGAGGATAGGGTTTTCTAACTTGTTTTCTGCAAGATTACCAAATATCCTTCAATATTTTGATGATGTTGCTGGCGCAATACTATATTCTCAAAGGTGAGTATATAAAAATGATAGATTTGGGCCAAATATTTGAGATAAGCTGCGGTATGCGAGTATCGAATACTGGGATTTAAGTGATAGCCTTCCTTATGGTTTCCTTTTTCTACGGTAAAACAGAACAGTCCTTGGTCGAGTAATAGGTCATAAATTTTAGCGAATAGTGTGGATAGATCTCCTATATACGGAAATACATCAGCTGCAATGACAAGATTGATATCAGTAAATAGATGCAGCTGATTGGGTAGGGCACCTTGATGCAATTCATCATAGACGTTGGTTTGCTGAGCTATGGCGATCATGTTAGCTGATATATCTATGCCCATCAGTTTTTTAGCAAGTGGTTTAAATCGTATACCCGATAATCCTGTTCCGCACCCTACATCTAAAATATTCCATTGGGGGTGTTCAGTATGGATAACAGACATCACACTTTGGAAGAGATGTTCTGGAACCTGATAGTGTAAATAGTTCGTTAAGTGCTTATCGTAATACGGAGCATATTGATCGAATAAGTGAGATACAAACTCTACAGGAGCGATAGCTTTAGGATGCTGGTCTTGTAGAGCAGATAAAATATGTTCGATTTCAGGGTCCTTAGGTTTGAGTTCGAGCGCTTTTTGATAATAGTTAATAGCTGCATCGTGTTGATTTAATTTTAAGTAAATAGTAGCGACGTTTAGATAGCTTTCTACATGCAGTGGTGCTAGGCGAATGGCATCTTTCAAGTAGCTTAGTGCTTCTTGATGACGTTCTTGATACATCAATATCACACCAATATTATAATAACTGTCCCCATGTTCGTGTTTTTCAATCTCTTGTAGATAATGTGCCAAAGCCTGTTGATAGTGACCAAGTTCTAAAAAAGCGTTTGCTAGGTGATAGTGTATTTCTGGAGCCTCAGGAGCTTCTGTTAGTACCTTTTTTAATAAGGCGAGGCTATGCGTATAGGATTTATTTTTAAAATAAGCTAAGCCGCATTGATGCTGTGTTGCCCTATGATGGGGTTGTATTGCCAGGCGTTTTTGATAATAAACTATAGCCAAAGGATAGTTATTGAGCTCCATATAGAGGTGGGCCAGCTGACTTAAGGCCATGAGATGGGACGGATCGCAAAGGAGAGTAGCTTCAAAGGCTTGAATGGCTGCTTTATAATTTTGCTCAGCGAGCCATAGTCGTCCGTAGTTATAGTGGGCGGAAGCAGTGGGGGATAAAGCAATAGCTTTTTTATACGCCTCTTTAGCTTGTTGGTATTGATGTTGATAATAAAAGCAGTTGCCCATATTATTATAGGCGCTAGCATAGTTCGGGTTTAAGTGAATAGCCTGTTTGTAGGCTGTTATTGCCGCTGGAAAATTTTTGAGTCGAGTGTGAAGATTACCTTGAGTATTATAATAAATGGGATGCGTGGGTTCTTGTTGAATCGCTTGCGTAACATAAGATAGAGCATTTTTATTATCACCACGCTGTGCTAAGAGAACCGCTATGCCATGTAGGGCTTCAGTCTCTTGGGGATTGTCTTTTAAAATTCTCTGGTAGCAGCGTAGTGCACGGTTGATATTATGATTTTTAAGGTAGTGCTCGGCGAGTTTGAGTAGTGCGTTGATCATTTTTGTTCCCGTTCAGATAGGCTTCGCGAATCGCTTGGCTTAATTGATAGACAGCCATCGCGTAATTGATAGATGGATTATATTTTAAGATCACTAAAAAGTTATGATTCACGATCCAATATTGATGAGAATAGTGGTCCTGTAACCGGATCAATGAAACGGTTTCATGTAGAGGTAAATGAGAGGGTAGATGGATGCCTCGCGATTGTAATTGGAGAATGGTGAAATTGAGCTGTGGCTTATCTTTGATCCACTCTGGAGAGATATATTGTGTGGGTAGCGGTTTAGCTATTAATCTGGTTTGGTTCCAACCATGGTCATGTAGAAATTTGCCGACACTCAGGATAGCATCCGCGTGATTGATCATAAGATTCGGGAATCCCTGATGATGATGACTAATAGCATATTGTCGATAGGCAGAAGGCATAAATTGGGGAATACCAATAGCGCCAGCGTAGGAACTTTTGATGCTCAAAATGGGAATTTTTTTCTCTTTCGATAATAAAAATAGCTGTGCTAGCTCTTTTTGAAAATAGGCTTGTCGAGGTTTATAATAAAAAGCTAAAGTACTTAATGCATTCACAGCTGAATAATTATCAATGTTGTTCCCATAATCGGTTTCAATACCGATAATAGCCACTATGATGCTGGGAGGGACATGGAAGCGCGCACGGGCAGCCTCCAAAGCAGTCCGGTATTGTTTCCAATAGATGACCCCATGTTGTATTTTTTTATGGGTGATAAAAAATCGACGGTAAATATACCAGGGTTTGGCTTCATAGGGAGCAGTCATATATTTAATGACTGTGGGCTCGTAATGTGCATGACGAAGTACGTGAAGTAACGTATCTCGATCATAATGATAGCGCTTGACCATATGCTCGATAAAGGAGTCAGCACCTGGAGGGAGGGGCGGGGTTGAGTGGGAGGTTTCCGTGAATGCTGGGGTGCTTAGGATCAGTATCCATGGTAAAAAAAATCTGAAATAGTGTTTTAAGCGCATCATGTTGTGGTATGCCTATGCTTGTGAAGCAGATGATTTTCTGTCAAAGACTATTATAGACTAATTGAGTCAGCTCGTTAGTTAGCCCATAGTTTTTTATGAGTATGTATAGACATGATAATACCAAATCCTGCCATAATAGTGACGATTGAGCTGCCTCCATAACTGACTAAAGGCAAGGGCACTCCCACTACTGGTAAGATACCAACCACCATACCGATATTGATCATTGAGGATACTATAAAGGTGAGGCTGAGGCTACCGGATAATAAACGTGTAAAAGTGTCTTGGGCTTGATGGCTAATAAATAAACAGCGAGAAAAAATAGCAAATAATAAGCATAGCAATAAGCTTGCCCCCATCAAGCCAAATTCTTCGCTGTTGACAGCGAAAATAAAGTCGGTCGCGTGGGCAGGCAAGAATTTTAAATGCGATTGTGTACCTTCCAGAAAACCTTTTCCCCATATGCCACCCGATCCAATAGCAATTTTTGATTGAATAATATGGTACCCTGTACCTAAAGGATCTCGCTCTGGATGAAGAAAAGTCAGCACTCTATCTTTTTGGTAGGTATGCATGAAGTGCCATAGTACCGGCGCGCCGATCACGGCCATGGACAGCGCAATAATAATCAAGCGCCAGGGCATGCCAGCTAATAGTATCAGCGATAATCCAGAAATACTAATAATCAGGGCGGTGCCCAAATCCGGTTGTTTAGCGGTTAATATAACAGGCACTATTAATAATAGGCTAGCAATGACAATATGAAGTAAAGAGGGAGGTAAATTTTTTTGACTAAAATAACGAGCTAGCATGAGGGGCAAGGCTATTTTCATGAGCTCTGATGGTTGCCATTCTAAGAAGCCCATATCAAGCCAGCGTTGTGCGCCTTTGTTTATTTTTCCTACAACTAAAACCAGTACAAGCAACAATAGTGCAAATATAAATAACCCAGCTGCCCACGTATGATATTTTTTAGGCGGAATACAGGCAAAAATCAAGAGTATGATAAAACCTACACCCAGTCGAAATATTTGCTTGACCTCGAAAAACATATTTTGATTGCTGGCACTGAATAAAATTAACAAACCAAAGCCAATCAATAGCGCCATTAAAAAAAGTAGGGGAGGATCGATATGCAAAGACTCCCAACTCAGATTTTTAACGGTATTTTTGAGTCGGGTGATAGGAGAAAAAGGATTAATGGTCATCGGTTTGATCACTATGCTCTGTTAAATGGTCTGGTTGTTCTAAAGCCGGATGGTAGCGAGCGAAATAATAGGTAATCACCTGAGAGGCGACTTCAGTAGCTGTATTACTATGTTCGATCATCACGGCCCAGGCAATTTCAGGGTGATCGGCTGGTGCAAACCCAATGATATAATGATTGTTACGCAGTTGTTTTGGGCGGCTGCTATCTTCTTTTATTGAGCTATGATAGATTTGCTCCGTTCCAGTCTTTGCCGCGACGAGTATAGAATCGTGCCTCAGGCGTTTGCCGGTTCCCCAAGGTTTATTGACGACATCCTCCATCGCTTGGGTAATCATATCCCAATTCGCTGGATTGTTTAAGATAATGGGGGGTTTAGGTATAGGTTGATGGGTGATGGTATGGTTGTTTTCATCTATCCATTTCATGAGCAATTGTGGCGTCCATCTTTTTCCACGAGAAGCAATGGTTGAGACAGCTTGTGCCAATTGTAAAGGGGTCACCGACAGTAATCCTTGTCCAATACCCATAACAATGGTATCGCCAGTATACCAAGGTTGTTTTTGATGTTTTAATTTCCACTCTGGGGTCGGCACTAAGCCTGGTTTTTCCTCTGCAAGGTCAATATCGGTGAGTTCCCCGAAACCAAATTTATTCAAGACTTTGTCCATATACCGGATGCCCATTTTTTGAGCAAGCGTGTAGAAGAAAACATCACATGAGCTCGCGATAGCACGTGAGACATTCACCGTGCCATGCCCACGTTTCAACCAATCATGATAGACATGAGATACATTAGGTAATTGAAAGAAACCCGGATCATGGATTTGAAATTGAGGGGTAATAATGCCGTCATCTAAGGCGAGTAATGCAAAAAATGGTTTAATAGTCGATCCAGGGGAAAATAAGCCCCGGATAGCTCGATTATAAAGTGGATGATCAGGAGAGTTGAGTAGAGCTTGATAACTGGCATAGCTGATCCCTACCGTAAAGGGATTAGGGTCAAAATTAGGCTTAGTAACTAAAGCGAGTACTTGGCCTGTACTGGGTTGAATGACGACAACAGAACCGCTGGCATCACCTAAGGCATTAATAGCGACATTTTGTAAGCCGCTATCAATGCTCAAATAAAGATCGTGGCCGGGGGTGGGGGGAATTTCTTTTAAAATACGAACGATATGCCCGCGCGCATCAGTTTCAGCTTCTTCGGCACCGACTTTTCCGCGTAATTGTGATTCATAATACTTTTCAATACCAGATTTCCCAATATTATCATCGATTTGGTAATTCGTGAGTGCATTGCTGGCAGGCATAGACGTGGAGGTATTATTTTCCATTGCATTGAGCTCATCTTGATTAATACGAGCCACATAGCCCAAAATATCTGAAGTTGCTGCTGCTAAGGGATAATAACGTATCATATGAGTTTGTATGCTTGCTCCTGGAAATCGGTATTGATTGACATAGAATTGAGCGACTTCTTGCTCAGACAGCTTCATTTTTAACGGAATGGGTTGGTGTGGAGGATATTGATAGGCAATGTGGTGAAATTGCTTCACTTCTTCAGGAGAGATGGTCATAATTTTAGCAAGTTGATCCAGGGTATCATTGAGATGTTTCGTATGGCTTTTTGTGATGGTAAGTGTATAAGTGGGAATATTTTTAGCTAACAAGACGCCATTTCGGTCATAAATCAGACCGCGATTAGGTAGTACGGGAATCACATTCAGCAGGTTATGTTCTGATAGCGTTGAGTAAAATTTATGTTCAAATATTTGTAGATAAATTAACCGCGCAATCAGGGATAGCATAAAGAAAATCACGAAAATGAATGCTAAAGAAGAGCGATTTTTAAACACCTCAGCTCCCGATTCAGGTGCGCTGATGAGAGGTGGCCTATTTTGATTCATATGCGATACGTGTCCTCTAAACATCAATATTTTTTGTATTTTAATATGTTTTATGGCATATCGATACGGGGATGAGCTTAGATGATGAGGCGATGAGATGATAGCTTATTGTGTTTTGGGCCCATTGTGGTGTTATCAACCATCCCTATCCTACCGAGAGAGGGACTCGAACCCTCATGA
>JABABH010000030.1 GCA_014238325.1 Coxiellaceae bacterium
AACCCTTGGCTGAAATTAATATCGTTCCCTATGTCGATGTGATGCTTGTCCTTTTAATCATTTTTATGGTGACAGCTCCGTTTCTTCATCCCAGCCTCTCCGTTCACCTGCCAGAAACAGCAGCAACACCGATGCCCGCTCATGCATCTACCATCGTCACGATCGACGCCCAGGGATCATATTATCTTAATAGTGCTGATCACCCGAAAAGATCACGCTCGCTAACAGAGCTGGTCGCCCTCATGACACGACATCATGCACAGACCATTTATATTCAAGGCGATCAAGCTATTCCCTATGCTAAGGTGGTACAATTAATAGGAGCTCTTAAACAAGCCGGCATCACTCATATTGGACTGCTCACACGTACTCCAGCAAAAACGATACCTACCCATCTTTAAAAAGCACTGGGTTTCTTAACAATTTATTAATCTTTTGGTTTTTTAGGCTTCCATCCTTGACATATAAAACTATCCCTTTAAAATACTAAAATCATGTAAATTTCAGTATTTTTCTCCCTATCCTTGATATTAACACTTAAAAATCCACTCGATGAGTTAGCAGTAATAAAAAAATAATCTATCCGTTATTCCTGCTTTTAGATATTTCATACCTCTACAGTTCATTTATTATTTACCACTCAGATCATGGTGTATTATGAAAAAAACGATTATAAACCTCCTTAAAAATAATAGTTCTTATTCTCATCCAAGTATCCAGCATACTGAATCCTATCCCGCTATAAACGACACTATCAATAGGTTAGAAGCACCCCCCCCTCACCATCCTGCTGCATCAGTCCATGATCAGGATCAACCCCATAGCCTCTCTCATGACGTAGAGACAGACATCACAGCATCAGCATCACACGTCATCGTACCTGCTACCCCGTTGCAAAGTGACGATCAAATCATACAGTTAGAAACAGAAACAGCACCTACACAAAACACAACGCTTAGCCTTTCTCAAGGTGATACCCACCTACTCGAACCTCCAGAATTGATAGTTTCACAGCTAGCGGAAACGACATCCCCTGATGAACGCTTATGGACCGTCCCTCGACCCATCCGATACCTGCTCATCAGCGTAGCCTCTCTTAACGCCCTATTAGCCGCCGTGCCAGCAAGCATTCTCATCTATAGAGATGAGCAGGATATCAAGGCTCAGTGGATCCGCATCATTTTCTCAATATGCGGCGCCACAGAAGACGTACTACAGACCGAAAACATGATTCAGTCTTTTATAGAATCCTATGCGCTACCTCCACTTGCATACTATCACCAAAAGAAACTCACCACTGCTAGACCGACCCTGAGACAGTTAATGTCTCAACAAAATCTCTATAAAATTGTCACTTATACCTTAGAACAGACAGCTTTATGGGTGACTTTATATACATCTGTTGCCAGCGTTATGGCTCTATTATCCATTGAAGAACTGGATAATAATGTATTTCAAAAATTCGTTATCCTGTCGACCATGCTGAGTAACGGCGAACAAATTCGAACTTTTTTAAAACCCTTAACTTTTTTTTTAAAAGATCCAAAAGCGTATGTACCCTTAACTTCTACCTATATAACCCGTCAAAGAGTTGAAGCTCTACGTGACGCGTTACTTCATACAGCGCAAGAAAAATATGACAGCGTTCAAAGCCAAGAAGACAAGAGAGCCCTGTATGATGCCCTCACCTCTTCTACCTCATCACCCAACCTACTCATCGATCAGATTGAAAGACCTCGTTTCATGTCCAAGATATCTCAATATGCAGGTATGCTAGCTTTGATGCCACTATTTACAATGGCCGACACAGCAGCTTATAGAAGCATACTACAAGACGATCATATTAAGCGTGAGAGTAAGTTGGTATCCATCTTATGCGGTGTGATGTTTAATTATATCGTAGCCTCAGAAACTGCTGATATGTTCTTCCCTTTGCTGAGGACTTCGTACCGCGATTGGCGATTCTATATGCGATTTTCCGCTCTACTATTAACTGCTGCTACCTTCGCTCTTCCTGGAATTTATGCTGAGCTTAATTTTAACCGACTTGAGGAACTCCCACAGCCTTATAATATTGCCACCATCTTACGTGCCATCACCGTGGATGCTTTTTTCCTTTTTACTCTATATCCGACGGTATCGCAAAGGTCAAAGCCCTTTATTAACCAAGTCATAAAATCTTTTATGAACACATGCTGCAAAAAACGTGCTCACCACGGCACCGAAGCCACAGAAGTACAGCATGCCGAACCCCTTATAGAAACGAGCCCTACCGATCAGTTAATAGAAGCGCAGCTTCCTGAACTCTTTGAGGCTGGTACCAATCAATTAAAACAGATGACAGATAGCAAACTGCTCGCCTTCATCTATAACAGCATCCTATCTCGTCCCCTGAATGAACAAGACAAACAAATAGCCGAGGCTCAACGAATATGCAACGTTCATAGACCCGACACCATGAAGGAGGTATGTGAAAAAGGCACCTTCGAACTCGATCACCTTGATCAAGATAATCAAGACGAACGAAAGACTCAACTTTTAGCAACCTGTGC
>JABABH010000031.1 GCA_014238325.1 Coxiellaceae bacterium
GATTTTTCAGGTAGCGTTGGTTCAGGTGCTATTAATCAACTGCAACAAGCACAAAACCAAAGAGATACATATGCATCAATGCAGTCAATAAATCCAATGGCTAATGTTGGAGAAATTGATGCAGAATTAAAAAAACATCAACTCGATTGTGTCTATTTAGACATCAGTCACCAACCATCCGAACTTATTCAAAGAAAATTTCCAAACATCTATAAGAAATGTTTCTCCTTGGGATTAGATATGACACAAGTCCCCTTACCCATCGTACCAGCTGGGCACTATACCTGCGGTGGTATCTTAACCAACTTGCGTGGTCAAACCAATATTCCTGGATTATATGCTATTGGGGAAGTCGCTTGTACAGGTTTACATGGTGCTAATCGCATGGCGAGTAACTCCTTGCTAGAATGCTTAGTTTTCGCGCAATCTTCAGCCCATGCGATCACACAAGACCTACTACTGCCCACCCGTATCAAACCATCGTCCCTACGTATACCGACCTACCACGACCCTACTTATCCTCAAGATCACATAGCCTTAACTTACCAAACACAAGTGCGGCAAATTATGTGGAAATACGTCGGTATTGTTAAAACGAATACCCGTCTTTTAGAAGCCCATCAGCAATTGCAAGCACTACGCCAGCAAGTCGAACCTATTTTTCAAACTGGCGGATGGAATCCTCACTGGGCCGAGCTCCGAAATTTAATCACCATTGTAGAATTAACCATAAAAAGCGCGCTTCTGCGCCAAGAAAGTCGAGGTCTACACTATAACACCGACTACGAGCAAACCCGCTCCATAGGTCTCGATACGCTGTTAGATCATCAAGCAAAGCCATCGGCATCCCTCGTTGAACATTGACATCTCGGAGCACAAGCCGTATATACATGGCTTGTCATGCAATAAATGAGCCCATGATGTCTACCATAAAAATCATTCTCGGCATTGATCCGGGACTATGCGTCACTGGATACGGCATTATACAAGGCGATGCTCGTCATGCACATTGTGTGACCTATGGCTGCATTAAAACATCGGCCAAAGCCCCCATGCATCATCGATTACATCAAGTCTATGCAGAATTATGTCATGCTATGGAAACCTTTCACCCAGAAGAGGCGGTATTAGAATCTATTTTTACTGGGCGCAACCACCAATCAGCTTTAAAATTAGGACAAGCACGCGGCGCAGCACTCGTCGCTACAGCGACCCATGACTTACCGATTATCGAATATAACACTCGGCATATCAAAAAAACCATGACCGGATATGGAGCTGCCAACAAACAACAAATGCAATATATGGTGCGTAGGTTACTCAGTTTAAAGCAAACACCGCCCACCGATGCCGCTGATGCCCTCGCTATTGCTTTATGTCATCTACAATCTGCCGCTGTCTTATTGTCTAGCAGATGTTACTGCTAACATTTTGGGGGGTAGACACGATAGTTACATCACTCACTTTAGGCCTTGAAGGAAGCAGCTGAGTCCTATTATCTCTGCAGCAGCGACGCCCACAAACTATATTTTAGATAGCGCAATTAACCTATACCACAAGACACGTGTTATCCTAGACCTATGTCTATCAGTAAAATAAAATTAGCCCTTTTGTTGGCCTATATTTCGGTTGCCTCGTGGGGTGCCGCAATCATCATGCCTGCTCTCCCGATTATGCAGCGCGCCCTATCCCTTCAAACTCATCAACTGCAATGGATCATGTCTGTCTTTCTTATGGGCTATGTACTTGGGCAATTAATCTATGCCCCCATCGCCAATCGATTTGGACGCCTCAGCGCATTACGCATAGGCCTTGTACTAAACTTATTAGGCATCTTAATCTGCATCGCAGGCGCCCACTGGGCGAATTATACGAGCATCCTGGTCGGACGATTCCTGACAGCCTTGGGTGGTGCTGCCGGCTTAACCTGTACTTTCATTTTAATTAATGAATTATTAGAGCCTGCAGATGCAAAAAGCGCACTCGCACTTTCGCCTTTATCCTTCGCTTTGGCCGTTGGTTTAGCAACCATAGCTGGAGGCGTGATTACTCAATACCTACGCTGGAATGATTGCTTTTATTTCTTACTGCTCTACGGCTCAGTGCTGTTATGGCTCACTCGGCTCTTTCCAGAACCCTTAAAGGAGCCCAAACCATTACAAATTAAATTCATTTTATCAAGCTATTGGCAAACACTCAAACAACCTACTCTCGTCATTTGTTCGTTGTCGGTCAGTTTATTGGCCAGTATCAGCTATACCTACTCTACAGCCGCGCCACTTTATGCGCACCATGCTTTGCACTTATCCACAGCTACCTATAGCTACTGGAATATTATTACCAATGTGGGTATGTTTGGCATTACGCCGGCCGTCTATTATTTATCTCGTCACTTTAAACTTAAACAAGTGATGCTCATTGGTTTAAGTTTATTAGCCCTACCCTTAATCGTATTACTGGGTTTAGCATTCAGCCACGACACCCATACCGTCGTCTTTTTTATCACCTCGGCCTGTCTATTACTTTTTGCTGGTATATTATTTCCAAGCGCAACTTATTTTGCATCCAACGCCGTTGAAGATAAAGCGAGTGCCTCCAGCATGATGTCTTTTATTAATATAGGATGCGCCATGCTGAATGTGATCATTATGGGCTATCTACCGTGGTCTATCATGGTATCCTTTGCCGTCACGATCACAGCATTTTTTATACTTTCTATTCTATTACTTAGCCTCACTTGGTCAAAAATTGCCACATCTACACCATAGAACGGCGCACTAAGCTGTATATTCAGCTGAGTCATCCCCCAACATGCCCACTCAATGATGCC
>JABABH010000032.1 GCA_014238325.1 Coxiellaceae bacterium
GTCAGCTTGCCTGTTCGGACAGTAGAAGCGACTGTCGAATGGTTGCAAGGGATGGGATCGTTACGGGTGGGATCGATACATGGACAGTTACCTGCTGCGGAAAAAGATAAAGTCATTCAACAATTTCAAAGTGGAGGCTTGGATATTTTAGTCGCGACCACCATTGTTGAAGTGGGAATCGATATCCCTAATGCTAGTATGATGGTGATTGAAAATGCAGAGCGCTTAGGCTTAGTGCAAATTCACCAATTACGAGGACGCGTCGGTCGAGGCTCTCATAAAAGCTATTGTGTGCTGCTCTATCAAGAGCCTTTGTCATCGGTGGCTCAAGAGCGATTAGTGACGATAAAAAAGACTCAGGATGGTTTTGTGGTTGCTGAGCAAGATTGCGTCTTGCGGGGCCCCGGTGACTTACTTGGGAAAAGCCAAACAGGTTGGCAAGGTTTTCGTATAGCTGACCTAATGCGCGATCGTGCATGGTTATCCGAGATATTGGTAGCTGCAGATAAGATGCGACAGGGGCCGAAAGAGAATCTGCAAGGTTTATTGGCGCGCTGGTTAAAATCACAATCTTTTGAATACCTAGAAGGGTAAACCATGCTCTTGGTCATCAGTCTGCTCAGATGTTTATGGATGAGATAGCTATATTTTTGATGCTGGCAGCATAGGCCTAACAGCATTTGTGTTATACCGCTCGCAAATGAAGATGCGAAGCATGCACTTGAAGTGGGATGGGTATAGTATAAGCTCGCATGCACATTCAAAATGAAATCGATAACTTATTGATTAGCAGTTGATGAACACTGAGTCCTTATTAAAATACAAAATTTATCAGTGGGTTAAATAGCTTATCCTGGCGGTAATACAAGAGAAAAGAATTATTAAATAAAGATTAATCTTAGTTTGCTATATTGCATACTGACTAGAATAATGATTGAATCTAGTGCTATTTGTTCAATGTTTCATTTTATTTAATTTCAAAGAAAAGGGGAAATCATATGTCGTTGAATACCATGAGAAAGGCGACTGCAATATGCCTAGTGGCGGTCAGTAGCCTTGGAGTTGCAATAGCGGGTGGTGCCGAGAAAAGAGTATCTCATTCCAGAGCTCATTATCCAGTAGAACTTTCAAATTATTCTGATAACACAGGTGTTTATCTAGAAGGCCATGGTGGTTATGCCTATCGTCCATGGGTAGATAGTAATACCTATTTTGGTGGTTTGGATGTAGCGAATAACCTCAGCAACTCGTCAAATGCTAACGCTGGCTTTATTGGTGGGGCAGATTTAGGTTATCAAGTTAGCCAGAATTTTTCAGCTGAAGCTGGTTGGTTTTATTTGCCGACCCAAACTTTGACTGATACTTCAGGCACAACTCCAGTACGTGTTCGTATGACTTCTGGTCTTGCTTATGCTGCTCTAAAAGGTAGTATTCCAGTATTTAGTAACGCGAGCGTTTTTGGAAAATTAGGCGCGGCTTATACCTACGATGATTCGACTCCAAGTATTCCTTCCTCTGATGGAACACATAGGATAGCTTCTTCTTATCATTGGTCGCCTGCATTTGCAGCGGGTGCGCAATATTATATGACACCTAATTTCTCGATGAGTGCACAATACATGTATGTTCCTGGTGATAATGCTGTATTAAGTGATCGTTTTACGACACCTGCTGCTCAGCTCTTTACATTATCAGCTGGGTACAAATTTTTGGTATAGACCATAGCCAGGTTAGATCGTCAATGCTTTATTGCTGAGCCTTGTTTTATCAGTCAATAGCGGTATTGACGATCTCTGTCCATCTTCTAAAATAAAATAGAGTCAGAATTCTGCACGCCGTAGTTTTTGTGAAACATATTCGCATTATAAAAGGATAAGACGATGAAAAATCACACCCTCAGTTTCCTGCGTCGGCGAGAATATCATCATAATTTTGACTACAGTCATCCATACCTATATATTCAAAAATTATTGGATGCTGATGTATATCGAGAAAGTTCATGTCAAGAGAGCAAGGATTCATATAAAAAGATTATTCATTCATGTATCGGTCTTTTAAATGATTTCTACAAGAATAGGGGTAGTTGCTCATTTTTGTCTGTTTTGAATGAGATTCGTCAGCTCATCAGGGCTCGCTCTTATCTTAAAGCCGTACATTTAGACGTCATTAAGCAGATAAAGCAAGCTGGTTTAGTGACAGATGTAGAGGTCAGATTTAATGACAATAAGACTCACTTCGATGAGAATGATCCTTTATTTGAACTTAATGTTACTCATACGAACTCGTATTGGCACAACACCATAACTAAACCGGTGTATTTCAAGATCACAAAAACTAAATCGGATATGTCAAAAGAAGTCAAAACTGTTAAAGATTTTGCAAATTTTGCTAGCCAGAACTGGATAAGCCTTGTATTAGATGGTACGAATCAGAACCCTAGCTCCTTTTGTGAGGAGCATGTTCTAGAGATAATCTGTAATTTTATGGAAGAACTGGATAAAATAAGCTCTTTTTTTTGTTATAGCATGACTCTAGAAGTAGATGCTTTGAACGATGATACTCCTGAGGAGCTACCTTTTTTTGAAAGCCTATATAAGTCTATAGTTTCTCGTGGTATAGCTTTTAGCGTTGAAATGCCTCAGTATTTTAATTCTAAGCGCCATGCAGGCTCCTGCTATCGTGCATTAGCTGACTGGGGTTCAGAGAACAGGGAAAATTATTCACTGCCTGATATTATGAGCCAGGATATAGGTGAGCTGCTATACGAAAACACTGACTGGGCATCTGCTTCGTGTGTGAACTTTGCAGAGAAAAATTTTCCAAAGATGTTTTTTGAATTTGATGGATGGCATATCACTCATGGGAGATGGGCAGCTAGTAGTGATAGTGAGTCGAGCGATGAGGATGCATCGCTTGCATTAGGTCATGGCTAATGCGTGTTGTACTGTGATCCTGTGTGCCTGATGTGAAATATCCATTAATTATAAGAGATAACACATTGATCAATTGTTTTTTATGAAAAAGCTTCATAATCCTCATGATAAATATTTCCGTTTTGCGATGTCTGATGTGCGTGTAGCAACAGAATTTTTTGAAGAATATACCCATTTACTTCAAGATGCGATGCATGGACTTGAAGTGGACTCATCGCGATGGGGATGCTTAAGGGGACAACCGCGATTGTCTCCTTAAGTGGCTGAGCGAACATTTATTTTTCGCCAGCCATCAA
>JABABH010000033.1 GCA_014238325.1 Coxiellaceae bacterium
AAAAAGCGATGAAGACGCTGCAAAATTCCGGCGACGAGATTTCTTACATTGATGTGCGTACAGATGGTGTGAAACCAGCTGATTTGAAAAGATTTCATAGTAAATTTGGCGAAGCTTTGACAAATACCCGCTATACGACTTGGCGAGGATTGGATGAAACGGAGCGTTCTCGTCCTGCGTTAGAGCTTTTGTCAGATCATCCAACACTGATGAAGCGTCCTGTGATTGTTGCAGATGGGCAGTTGTATTTAGGATGGGGAAAAGATGTTCAGGCTAAATTTGAAACTTGAAAACCTACGCTTTGCTATCACATGATTATATAACGAAGAAGGACAAAGCATGCGCAATACAGTTTTAATCTTGGGAATAATTTCCGGCCTATGGGGCATGCTTATCGGTTTTGTAAGCTATGGTTATACAGAGTTCATTGATTGGTTTGGTCAAGTTCCTGATGTAGCAGAGCAAGTGGAAAACGTAAAAAAGACCCGTTTTGTTAGCCTTATTGGTCCTATATTCGCTCTTATCGGCGGAGGGCTTGCACATGCACGGCCCCTTTGGTCGGGGCCGTTGTTGTTGATTTCTGCTGCTTTGATGTATTGGGGCTTTGAATTTGGTGTATTTACCATGTTCCCAATTACTATGTCATTGATTGCGGGTTTATTGGCCTTAATCGCATATTACACCAAAGGTGATTGATCAGGAATTGCGCTTTATTAAGCGATCTATTGAAATAGGCCCTGCACCTTTGATGATTAGGATAATAAACAAGACCATCCATAGTAAGCGCTGATCTAAAATCAAACTGTTGGATGCGTTATCAAACCATGCACCAACATCATTTTCTGCTATACCATGCCCATATTTATCTACGATTGATTGAACAAATACAAAGCCGATCATACCAACCGATGCAAGGCGCGTGAACAGCCCGATAACGATGAATACAGGCAATATTAATTCACCCATAGTGCCTGCAACCGCTACAAGAGAGTGAAAGGCGCTTAAAGAACTGCTGTCATAACCCGCCGCTTCAAATGCTTTCGGGAATATTTGTATATATGCGGTGTCAGAAGGGGATAGAAAACCAAAGAGACCATCGCCCATCTTTGTCTTGGCTGAATTTATGAAGTAAAAGAAGAGAACAGCCAAAAAGGTGAACCTTGCCAAAGTTGGTAACAACCAAGTTCCTGCGATTTTATTTATCAATCCAAATAATCGATCATGTAGTGCAATGATGGATGTCATGCTTGTCCCCTAAGTGTTTATTTTTGTTATGATATTATGTGATATAAGTAAGCCAATGCCTTGACTTAAGTCGTATGTATCGTCCAGTTCCAGCGCCTTATCATAGGCAGTTTCCAATGGCAGTTCTTTTAGGTTTGATAAGAATGCGTTGGTTGGTGCATCTAACGCCGCCATTACGACATCTAGCTCAGGGCGCACCAACATAACTGTTTCAGCAACGGGTTGCGGCTTTGGTGCGTCTTCTACCATATTCATGTTCCATATGGATAAAATCGGGTAGGGCGAACTTAGCAAAATGAAAGATGGAGCCAATTCGAACTTTGCGGACATTAGGTCTTCTGGTGACAGTGCCGCTAGGTTATCAGGTGAAACTGGATCGGCATCCATGGCATGATAGCTTTCACGACGTGCAAGTTCTAAACGCGCAACGTCTGGCAGATACGGAAGCTTTTGAACATGTTCGAAGGTTTTCAAAAAAGCAGGAAAATCTTTACCATAAAACATCATCATTGGATTTTTAGGTGGGTGTTGTTGAACATAAATCTTGGCCATTGCCTTAAAGAATTTATCACCTACAAGTTTATGAATAACTGGAAATGCGGTTTGCATGGCATCTATTAAACTGACGACAACATTGTTTCGATACACATTAAACCGCTTACCAGCAGGCCGGCCAGAGTGATCAACCAAACCCTTTGGAACAGCCAATTCCGGATTCAGTAAAGCGCTCGTAAACTCGGTTTGATCAACAATCATTCTGCCGCTACCGGTAATGTTTTTGCAAGAAGGGCTTCTGCTTGCTTGGCTTCATCTGCCAAAACGTCCCAACTTGGGATATCGTTATCCCACTCAATCAATGTTGGACGTGGCCCAGATTTCTTTAACGTATATTCATAAAGATCCCAAACGGGATTAACGACTTCACGCGAATGGCTGTCAATTAGAAGCGTATCGCCATGATCGTCGGCATCTTCTTCATGACCGCCTAGATGAATTTCGCCAACATGATGCAATGGGTAAGCATCTATATAAGCTTCTGGAGAGTATTTTTGATTGGTCGCAGACACAAACACGTTGTTTACATCTAGCAACAAGCCACATCCGGAACGACTGGCAACCTCTGATAAGAAATCAATCTCTGACATATCGCTTTCTTCAAAGGCACAGTAGGTCGATGGGTTTTCCAATAACATTTGGCGTCCGATGACCTCTTGGACTTG
>JABABH010000034.1 GCA_014238325.1 Coxiellaceae bacterium
CCAGCTTTAAAAAATTTTTAGAGGATTGGGATGTTGGCTATAAAAACAAAATTAAAGACATTGACTTGTTTAATGCAGAGGTAATTAGCAAATACTCCAATGAACAAAGATCATACGTTGTTAAAATTTTTTATCATTCCAGGGGGCATTTCAAGGACTTCCTATGGCATCTAGGGAATCACGCCCCTAGTAAGGTTATTAAGGATATAATTTTAAAAAATATCGAAAGAGCATATCTTTTTCAAAGTGCACCGTGAGGCAGAGCATTTTGATAAAACGTATAACGAACTACTCAATATTTGGGAAAAAGATTCACATAAGGTAAGAACTGCCTTTGAATTTATTGAAAAGACGCAGACTAAAATGTGGGAAAGGACTTGCTTGATGCGATCGCTAAAGTCTAATATAAAAAACTTAGGTTTGTATATTTACAATTTCTTCCTGAAAAGAACGGAGGGGTTTAATAAACAAATTATTTTATTTGGGTTAATCCTCTTCTTCAATTACCCTGTTTATTACATGATATGGAAATATGAGGCTGTTCAAAGCTACGAAAATCTACCGCTTCGCGTAGTAGCCAGCTTTGTTTGCTTACCATTAATATTCGTTCAATACTGGCCTAAAAAAATAGCCTCATTCTTCCCCATATACTGGCACTTATCAGTGAGTTTTTGCTTGCCTTTCTTTTTCACGTTTATGACCCTGATGAATCATGGAGCTATGGTGTGGCTCTTAAACTTGATTCTTGCGTTGCTCTTAATATTTACACTTCTGGATTTTGCAAGTCTATGTCTTACTATTCTGATTGGGACAGTAGCTGCTTTTCTGTGCTTTACTTATTTATCACCTCTTCCTCTAACGTTTCATCCGGGCACTATCAATCTAGCTGGAACATTGGCGACATTTGTTGCTGCTCTTGTAGTGGGCGGAGTCTTTTCTAGAAATAGAGAAATAATTATAAGGAAATCAGAAGCAGCCAATAAAGCTAAAGCCGAATTCATTGCTAACATGTCCCATGATATCAGAACGCCCATTACTGGCATTGTTGGCTTAATTCAAGATTTGCTGAATAAAGCAGAAAATACAAAAAGCTATATAACAAAAAATAACACTACAACTGTATCACATGGTCAATCAAATGTAATGCTTGATGAGATCATTACGCTGATTCAAAGAGACGGTAATTTACTCATGGGAGCGACCGATGAGCTTTTGCAATTATGTAACGAAATTTTAGAAGTGACTCGCATAGAAGCTGGCGCTTCTGATCAGCATGCAGAGTCATTCAACTTAGATGACTTATTGAGTCATAACATTGAGCTATTGGAACCGACGGCACAACATAAAAAAATACACTTGTTTTATGAGATTGATCAGGCAGTTCCGCGTTATTTAAAGGGTTCTCGTATTTATTTAGATCGAATTTTGCTGAATCTTATCGGTAACGGATTAAAGTTCACAGAACAGGGCGCAGTCAAGATAGGGGTTAGCTTGCACGAAGATACGGCAAATGCTTCTATGGGCCAAACTATACCATTAGAAATTCAAGTGAAAGACACTGGTATCGGTATTCCAGAAGATAAATTCGATGAAATCTTTGAACATTTTTCTCGACTCACGTCCGCTTATGAAGGAGTGTATAAAGGATCTGGGCTTGGATTATATATAGTAAAACGTTATGTTGGAGCGATTAAAGGTACTATTGATGTTTCCAGTGAAGTAGGAACAGGTACTTGTTTTACGCTGATTTTACCCTTTACAGTATCTGATCATGTAGATCGAGTTAGACAATCGATACGCGCCCCAGCATCCACTAAGCTTGCTGCTGACAGAAGCCTTTTAAAAGAGCAGGGGTCGGTATCGGTTCAGGATG
The DNA here is from genome assembly GCA_014238325.1 of Coxiellaceae bacterium. Lineage (GTDB taxonomy): Bacteria > Pseudomonadota > Gammaproteobacteria > Coxiellales > Coxiellaceae > JABABH01. The sequence continues at coordinate 1,874 of JABABH010000034.1, forward strand.
CAACCGCTTCTATTTTAATCGTTGAAGATAATGCCATAGCAGCTATGGCGGCAAAGCTGGCTTTCAAGCCTTTTAATTGTCATATTGACATGGCTGGGAGTGGTACCGAGGCAGTGGCCATGGCAGAGAAGGAGCGTTACGATCTTATTTTAATGGATGTGGGCTTGCCTGATTTTAGTGGTATTGAAGCGACCCAACAAATTCGAGCCTTGAATGATAGAAGTAAAGCGCAAGTACCGATTGTGGCCTTGACGGGACATGCGGATAATGCTGAGATCCACCAAGATGCGATCGACGCTGGGATGCAAGAGATACTGATCAAACCGCTGCAACGGTCAGCCTTGGAAACTATTTTAGAGGCGTACGTCTTTCAGGAAAAGACGAAAGAATAACTGCTTTAGGCTCATCCATCTTTTGAACGCTTCGTTACGAAACAATGCCCATATATGGAGATAGGCATCTCTTGGAAGATATTGTAAGAATTTGATTCAAATAATAATATGGTCGTATAGGAATATATTTGCTAAAATTTATACAGTAAGAAAGTGAGTATGTACTGCTGATCGCTATCAAATTTAAGAATCGCTATACCTTAACATAAGGTTCAGAATCATTGAGTCCCTCAGCAAGGGGTAATTTTTTATAAAATAGTACGGGTTAATTTGTAATATGGAAAGCAAACTGCTTTTAGAGAGTCAAATTTTTCAAAATATTATTAATACCTTGCCTTTGTTATTGTTTTGGACTGATGCTAATAATATTTATATGGGTAATAATACACGACATTCAAAAGCGTTTGGGTTTTCATCACCGGATGAAATAAATGGTAAACCATTAACTTATTTGTTTCAATATTTAAACTTTGATGATGCATTTATTACCCAGATTGTCAATGAACATAACGAGGTGATAAACAAAAAAAAAGGGAAAAAATTGGAATATACAGCGATAATGGCTGATGGGAAGAAACGTACTTGGCTTTCTTATAAAGAACCGCTACTCAATGAGAGCAATGTGGTGGTTGGTTTAATTGGTATTTCTGTAGATATGACGGAACTTCATTCAGAGCTTAACTCGGCCAAAAAACAAGCAGAAGTTGCTAGTGCATCGAAATCTGAATTTATTGCTAACATGAGCCATGATCTTCGTACTCCTATCACGGGTATGCTGGGTATGGTCCAAGATATGTTATACACGGCCGATCAAGCTAAGTCATCCATAAGCAACACAGATGCTCAACGAAGCTCCATGGCATTAAAATTTATGATTGAAACTGTTCAGCGTGATTCTCAATTATTGATGGGTGCGACCAATGAGCTTTTACAGTTGTGTAATGAAATTCTAGAAGTGACTCGAATAGAATCTGCTGCTTCTGACAAACATGTGGAGTCATTCGACTTAAATGACTTATTGAGTCATCACATTGAGCTATTGCAACCGACGGCACAACATAAAAAATTACAGTTGTCCTATGATATTGATCCGTTGGTGCCTCATTATGTAAAGGGGTCGCGTATTTATTTAGATCGTATTTTACTTAATCTTATCGGTAATGGATTAAAATTCACAGAAAAGGGTGAAGTCAGCATAGGTGTGAGCTTGTCGCAAGAAGAGAATACGGATCTTGTTATGGGCGACACTATAGCATTAAGCATTCAGGTCAAGGATACCGGTATCGGCATTCCAGAAGATAAATTCGATGAGATTTTTGAACATTTTTCTCGACTCACCCCCTCTTATGAGGGAGTCTATAAAGGGTCTGGTCTCGGATTATATACCGTTAAACGCTATGTTGAAGCCATGCAAGGTACCATCGATGTTTCCAGTGACATAGGAAGAGGCTCTCGTTTTACCATGGTCTTGCCCTTGGCCATCTCGGATCATGCGGATCGAGCCAGAACATCTATACGCCCTCCAATCTCGACTAAACCTGATACTGATACTCACCTTGATCAGGGATCGGTATTGGCTCAAGATGCTACCGCTTCTATTTTAATCGTTGAAGATAATCCGATAGCAGCCATGGCGGAAAAGCTAGCTTTCAAGCCTTTTAATTGTCATATTGATATGGCTGCAAGTGGTACCGAGGCAGTAGCCATGGCTGAACAAAATCATTACGACCTTATCTTCATGGATGTGGGCTTACCCGATTTTAGCGGGATTGAAGCGACTCAAAAAATTCGAGCTTTGAATGATCGAACTCAATCGCAAGTACCCATTGTGGCCTTAACAGGACATGCTGATAATGCTGATATCCACCAAGATGCAATCAAGGCTGGGATGCAAGAAATCTTAATCAAACCCCTACAAGCCTTAGCCTTGGAAGCCGTTTTACAGACTTATGTCTTTCAAATCACGCCCAAACAGGGATCGAGATCATGACGCTGAAACGTGATCTATTCATCCTACAGGCGTTTCTGAAATATCCTCTTCATTGAAGATCGCGATGGGGATTCTTAAGGGGGCAACCGCGATTGTCCCCTTAAGTGGCTAAGCTGTC
>JABABH010000035.1 GCA_014238325.1 Coxiellaceae bacterium
GAACGCTTTATGCCATATGCTATTTGCGGCTATTGCTTTAAATCATCGGTTTTCAAAACCGGCGAATGATCTTTATATGACTTTGCGATTGCGAACTCAAGTTATCGAAGAATCATTCGGTGCAGGCTTTAGTAAACCGAATGCTGTAGGTAGTGTGCTCGTGGAATCTGACCACAAAAATTTTAATATGATTTCTGCTGATATTCCCAAAACAGTGCGCTTGCTACCGAATTTAACGAGCTTTCTTTCCATCGTACAGCATCAGTTAACCTACAGTTTTGACGAATTAATGGGTGTCATGGAGTACAAGTAGCGTGAGAGCTTGGCATAAAATATCGAGCTGGATCCAGAAAATAAAGACCAGTATGAGTGCTTTTGATGTGTTCTTCATGTGGATGGACAATGCTTTAAAACAGAGCGCTGCTTCGTATTGTGAATTAGAAACAGCCGATAGCGATACGGTTTTAGTGGCTCATGATGGTTCACTGGTATCAGTATTGCGCATTGAAGGCGTGACCACGTTAATTGGGGAAGCTGAATTTAAACATATACAAACTGGTTTAGAACAAGCTTTACAAACGGTGATGTCTCAACCTGGCCATGTTATTCAAGTCTACTTTAGCCAAGATAGAGACACCGTATCAGATATGATCAAACATGCATTTGCTCCTGCTGAAGCGACAGCCAAGCGTATTGGATTATCATTAGAGGACTTTTTCTCTGAGCGTGTTGATTATCTTTCACAATATTGTACGGACGAATCTTTATATCTTGTCTTGTGGACGCGTGTGAAATCCTTAAATAGAGAACAAATGCGACGTGCTTATCAAGATAAAAATAGATTTATTCGTAAACAAGACATTCCTCCCTTTAAAACCACGCAAAATCTTATGGCGGCTATCCCTGATTTACGAGAAAATCACGATGCCTTTGTGCGTGCAATCGTCAACGATTTTAATGATTTTGGATTGGTGACTGAGCTATTAGATGTGCATGAAGCAGGATATGTCATCAGAAAAAGTGCTGATCCTGAATTTACTGACCAAGCTTGGCGTCCTGTGTTGCCTGGGGATCCGTTAACTTTGAAGGAACCGCGTGATCAGGAGGTGACGGCAGCGGATCTACTGTGGCCACCTTTAGCGCCACAATTATTACCGCGTGATGGTTATAATGTAGATTTGCGTACCGCTCGTATAGGGGATCGTATTTATGCGATGACGGCGATTCATTTATTCCCCAAAGATATTCAGCCGTTTTCTCGTTTATTTAATCGAGCTTTGCAGGCACAAATTCCGTGGCGTATTTCTTTTTTGATTGAAAGTGATGGGTTATCAGGGACCAATATTCGGAAAGTATTGTCTTCAGTGCTGAGCGTCACCTCTCGGCAGAATCGTCTGATTCATGATTCGCTGACCTTATTAGAACATATTAATTTAAATACGGATGATGCTGTCGTCAAACTCCGGGTGTGTGCGGCGACTTGGGCGCCAGAGGATGATCCTCGTTTATTACGTATTCGTTCGGCCATATTAGCTAAAGCCATTGAAGGGTGGGGGTCTTGTGATGTATCAGAAATCTCGGGTGATGCTTATCAGGGTGTCGTATCAACCATGCTGGGCATCTCGGGCAGCAGCGTAGGTACGGCTGCCATCGCACCGTTATCAGAAGCCTTATATATGTTGCCCTTATTTAGGCCAGCGTCTTTATGGAAACAAGGCGCTGTATTATTTCGTTCCCCAGATGGTAAATTATGGCCTTATCATCCAGGCTCTCGGCATCAGACGACCTGGATCGATTTATTCTATGCGAGGCCGGGTTCGGGAAAATCCGTATTATCCAATACGATCAACCTGGCTGTCTGTTTGTCAGCTGGTATTGAGCGTCTACCTCGGATCTCCATTATTGATATCGGTCCTTCTAGCAGCGGATTAATTTTATTATTAAAAGATGCTCTGCCGGTGGATAAAAAGCATTGGGCTGTGTATCACCGACTGCGTATGCATGCGGATCATGCTATTAATCCTTTTGATACCCCATTAGGATGTCGTTATCCAACGCCACAGGAGCGTGCCTTTTTGGTGAATTTTTTAAGTTTATTGGCGACGCCCATTGGTTCAGAAAAAGCCTATGATGGGGTTTCTGATATGTTAGGTCTCGTCATTGATGAGCTTTATAAGAGTAAGGCGGATGATGGGAATCCCAGTATTTATACCGCTCATCTAGAAGAGCTCGTCGATGCTGTATTAGAGGATATGAGTTTTGTAGAAGACGATCGTACCACCTGGTGGGAGGTCACGGATGCCTTATTTATAGCGGGGTTTATTCATGAAGCGATGCTGGCGCAACGCCATGCTATACCAACCTTGGCTGATGTACCTGCGATCTGCCGTCTACCTGCCATTCAGGATTTATATGGCAAAATTATAGCGCCAACGGGCGAACCTTTGATTCATGCAGTCTCGCGGATGATATCGAGTGCGGTACGTGAGTATCCTATTATTTCCCAAGTCACGCGTTTTGATTTAGGTGATGCACGTGTCGTCTCATTGGACTTAGATGAAGTGGCTCGCAGTGGCGGTGATGCAGCGGATCGGCAAACAGCCGTCATGTATATGCTATCGCGTTATGTATTAGTGCGGCATTATTTTTTAACAGAGGCTAATGTTGCAGATATGCCAGAAGCCTATAGACGCTACCATCAGCGGCGTATTATTGAGATTCGAGAAGATCCTAAGCGCATCGTTTTCGATGAATTCCATCGTACTGGTAAGGCAAAAGCAGTACGTGATCAGATTATTCAGGATTTGCGTGAAGGGCGGAAGTGGAAAGTACAAATTGCTCTATTATCCCAATCCCTAGATGATTTTGATGAAGTGATGGTAGAATTTGCTACTTCAGTCTTTATTATGGACGCAGGTCCAGAGCAAGCTGTGCGAAAAACGGCTAAGATTTTTGGATTAAGTCGTACAGCGGAGTTAGTTTTAAAAACGCGTGTTCACGGACCACGGGAAGAAGGCGTCACCTTTTTAGCGCAGTTCGCGACAAAATATGGTGTGAATACTCAGTTATTAACGGCCACCTTAGGGCCGATCGAATTATGGTCTTTGAATACGACGGCAGAAGACGTGAATATTCGCAATCAGCTGTATAAGCGTATGGGTCCCAAAGCAGCGCGCTTGATTTTAGCGCGCTTGTTTCCCACTGGCAGCGCTATGAAGACCATAGAAACGCGTTATGCTGAATATAAAGAATCTGGTTTTATCATTGATGATGAAACCAAAAACAGCGTGCTTCAAACCTTAGTGAATGATATTGTAAAAGCTGCCAGTTCAAAAGATAGCGCGAGCCTTTGATGGCCAGCCATGGTTGAGCTACCCTATTTTTGGTGGGGCAGTGCATCACATATAAGGTAGCCTGTGTTTGGGCACACCTTAGAAAAAATTAACACCTATACCCACACTCCACTTACAAGGTGCGAAGCATGCACTTCGCACCTCCATTCGCGAACGAGATATAACTGGCTGACAGTCATACTCCATGAAAAATAGATAACTGAGTCATCGGCTGTGAATGTTTATACACTCATTCCTAAGTTCGAAGGTGTCGATATTGCTTCTTGGTACGCCGTCGGTGTGTGTTGAGATAGGTGAGGCGAGCATGCATCCTGGAAGAATCGATGTTTCAGGGATGGGGGAGTACTTTTGCTGGGTGGCTCATCAAGAGGTGTAATGGGTTTTCGCTTTTTAGGGCTTGATACGCTTTTCTGGGAATCCATGGGCTTTGCATCGGTTGCTGATTCAGTGATATGACTGGGATCATTCAATAGCATAAAACCCTCAAGTAGGGCTTTGTCTTGAGACCATAGCGTGCGGTCTGCGTCCAGCAGAAGTATTGTATCCTCATTCTCATGCTCAATCGATAGGGTATTTAAAGTCTTGGCAAATTCTTTTTGACTAGAGTGAAAAGTGATGATCTGTTTATCAGAATGCTGTTCAAAAAGATGGATAGCGCGTGCACAATTTGAGCATGGAGGAGTCAGACTCCCGATTATCATAGAGTGAACAGTATCCCGCTTCAGCATAAGCTCACGAATTAATTTGAGCTCCCCATGTTCGCTGAAAATCAGAAAGTTCTCAGCCTCTATACCTATACGTGATCCAGTATACAGCTTTAGTGATTTAACCTTGACTAGTAATGGAAAAAGGTGTGATTGCAAGAGCTGTGTAATAGCTGTCGTGAGTTTTTTTTCAAAAATTTGAAGGACAGCTTTTTGACTAATATCTTCCTCAGGATACATGTATATTGTTGCTTTTTTATTTATTAGGATACCATCTATGAATGCTTTGAGTATTCTGTTTGAAGGGAGAAAAGACGGGCTATTCTTAATCTTGTTTAATGTTTTCATCATGCTTGAATATTTGATATGCACTGCTTCCTCCAGCAAGCCTTTTAAATCGTCACAGATAGTATATTCAAAACTATTATTAGCCGCCGTC
>JABABH010000036.1 GCA_014238325.1 Coxiellaceae bacterium
AGTAATCACGTTTTGACATGTTTATTAATCACTGAATTAAAGATAGCCTTACCCTGATCATAAAAGACCCCAGCAAGCACATCATAAAATTATTAGGTTTGGTATAGCCTGAAATATGTCGCTCGAATGCTCCCAGCACGCATTCAAAACAGGATGCGCACACATCCAAAAAAGGGCATAGGCAAAGCCAAAAATCAGTATACCCACACTAAGATCATATGTGCGAGAAGCAAAACGACCATCAGCTCTCTCGCACAGTATGATGATCGCTTATTTATCCTTACCGGTTTTTTTATCCTCGTCTTTTACTTCTTCAAATTCAGCATCGACCACATCTTCGGGTTTAGTCGATGCATTGGCATCTGATGATGGCTGCTGTTCTGCTGCATTCTCCGCTTGTGGACGACTATGCTGAGCTAAAGCAGAGGACAATTCAGTTAAAGCTTGAGTTTTCCCCGTAATGGTCGCTTCATTATCTTCCTTCATCGCAGCTTGAAGTTCCTCAATACTTGATTGAATCTTTTGTTTCTGATCTTTAGGAGCAGCATCACCGGCATCTTTAAGCATTTTTTCAGCCGTATGAATAGAAGCATCGGCCTGATTTCGCACTTCCACCAATTGATGAAATTTGCGATCAGCATCACGATGTGACTCGGCATCCTTGACCATTTTATTGATCTCTTCTTCCGATAGCCCACTGGAGGCTTGGATGACAATGACCTGTTCTTTGCCTGTAGCTTTATCTTTAGCAGATACATTTAAAATACCATTGGCATCAATATCGAAAGTAACATCAACTTGTGGTACACCGCGAGGGGCATTGGAAATACCGGTTAAATCAAAACGACCCAATGATTTATTGGCAGAAGCGACTTCACGCTCACCTTGTAATACATGCACCGTGACAGCATTTTGATTATCTTGTGCCGTTGAAAATACCTGATTAGCCTTCGTCGGAATCGTCGTATTTTTATCAATTAGCTTGGTCATGACTCCACCCAAAGTCTCTATACCCAAAGATAAAGGCGTCACATCCAATAACAAGACATCTTTTACTTCACCGGTCAAGACGGCCCCTTGCACAGCTGCACCAATAGCAACCGCTTCATCTGGATTCACGTCTTTACGAGGTGCTTTCTTAAAAAATTCCTTAACGGCTTCCTGTACTTGAGGCATACGTGTTTGCCCACCGACGAGAATGACATCATTAATATCAGAAACTTGCAAACCTGCGTCTTTAATCGCAATTTTGCAGGGAGCAATCGTGCGCTCTACCAAATCTTCAACAAGCGACTCCAGCTTAGCACGCGTCACTTTCATATTTAAGTGTTTCGGTCCTGATGCGTCGGCCGTAATATAGGGTTCATTAATCGTCACCTGTTGCGCAGAAGACAGCTCTTGCTTCGCTTTCTCGGCCGCTCCTTTTATACGCTGTAGTGCTAAGGCATCTTTACGAAGATCAATGCCCGACTCTTTCTTATATTCGTCCATGATATAATCCATTAGGCGTAAGTCAAAATCTTCACCGCCTAAAAAGGTATCACCATTCGTCGCGAGCACTTCAAACTGATGCTCTCCATCTACGTCAGCAATCTCAATAATGGAAACATCAAAAGTACCGCCACCTAAGTCATAGACCGCAATTTTAGTATCGCCTTTTTTCTTATCCATGCCATAAGCCAAGGCTGCAGCGGTCGGCTCATTGATAATACGTTTCACCTGAAGACCCGCAATTTTCCCAGCATCTTTAGTGGCTTGCCTTTGCGAGTCGTTGAAATAAGCAGGTACGGTAATCACCGCTTCAGTCACTTCATGTCCCAAATAGTCTTCCGCTGTCTTTTTCATATGCATCAATATTTGTGCAGCTATTTGTGGTATGGCCAGGTGTTCCCCACTCGAAGTCGCCACACAGGCAGCCCCATTCTTAGCCTCTGCAATCGCATAAGCCACCATGTCTTTATCTTGCTGCACAATATCATCTTTAAACTTACGACCAATCAATCGCTTAGTTCCATAGAAGGTGTTTGCTGGATTCGTCACGGCCTGGTTTTTAGCCATATCACCGGTCAGTCTCTCTCCCTCTTTGTCAATCGCGACGATAGAAGGCGTCGTACGATGACCTTGTGCGTTCTCAATCACCTTGGGGGGGGAGCCTCCAGTTTTAAAGGCGACACAAGAATTACTCGTCCCAAGATCAATACCCACAATGACATTCTTATTTCCCGTATTCGACATACTCTGCCCCCTTAATTGAAAATCAAATAGTTACACATTATACAGACCAAAATTTGAGGTGTCTTACACCTCTATCTGGGGTTGATATTTTAAATTTCAAGCGCTCAAACTATAAACAGGTAGATAAGACATCCTCGCTGCTCTAAGCAAAATTTTACCCATAACTCAAACGGAACCGTCCAGCCACTTAATTGAGATTGCATCTATCTTCTCAGGGAGATCCTCGACAGAGCCCCGTTAGTCTGGATAACATCCCAAGTGGGTCACGCAAAATTCTCATTCAAACTGAAAAAATTTTCGCATTGTAAACTAAAAAAACGGAATTTAGGAGAAAAAAAACATTAAGGAAAAATTAAATATAACATTTTTGAAAATTTTCTTCTTATTCGCATACAATTACAATGCCAAACCCTGTACTTGCATCCTAAAAATCGCTATTCTGAAATGAAGACAAGGTGATGGGGACACCGTTATTTGAAACAAAAACAGGAGCAAGCTAATATGCCTACTGTATCAAAACGTAATGACGACATTCCAGGTGGCAGCAACAACAGCCCAGCCAATACACCAGAGACTCAACGACCTTCCGCCAACGATGCAGCCCTTAACAGCGATCAACAAGCATCTACAAGCTCTGAAGCTTCGGTGGACGAGGGCGATCCTAAGAAGAAAAAGGAAGAAGCTGCTCGCAACGGATTGAGTCATTTTATTTCGACATTTAATAGTAATATCTACGAACTGTGCGACCTCAGCCCTAATGCGACTGAAGCCACGATTAAAAAACAAAAACAAGCATACTTCGGTAAATTCAAGGATATTCCTCCAGACGAGGTTATTCCTCCAGAAATACTCAGCTCTATTTTTCAAAATCACTGGTATCCCTTTATGGGAGCTGCCTATCAGGACCTTATATTGACTGATGGGGGGCTTCTTAAAATTCAATCCGATGATAGCGTGAGTGCTCGCAGAGTCGATCTGGCGGTAAAGGAGTACTTTGAATCTAAATCTACGAGGAGCGACGCTCAAAATCGTGAAGACGAAGCAAAGCGTATACGTTACGATCACAATCGTGAGGAAGAAGCAGAGCGTATACGTCAACAGCTCCTTAACCGCTTCACGCACGAGCTCGCTTTTAGGATTCTGTTAGATGCTGAAGCTCGTACTTATTTAGATACCATTCGCAAGAAAGGCTTGTTTGAACCAGAATTCACTATTAGCAAAAAAAATAAATTAAATAAGTTTCTTACTTGTATTTTTACTGTTAATGCTTTCATATTTGCTCTAGGCAACGCTATCCCACTCCTGATTTTTGTCCTATTTATCATAGCAGGGGTAGCCTCACCTGCACCCATCGCTGTCATCCTCGCTTTTTGCGCTGCTGCAATAGCTGCTGCATTAGCGTATTCAACTTTTAAGATCAACTACAAAATTGGGCGTGCTATTATTCCAGCTATTCTCAGGAATAAAAATATTTTTAAAGGCTGGATCGAATACACGCCAGAAGAACAAGCACTCTATAGAGAACGCTATAAATGTGATCCACCGCCCATGTCTGCAGCCAAAAAAGCACTGATAGTCAGTTCTGCCCTCGCTTCTGGCATCCTTCTTGGTGCCATTTTTGGCGTCGCTTGCTATACAGGCACGATCTTACTCGCCACCATCCTGACCTCACTGGGCGTTAGCATGCCGCACGTCGCCGTGCTGGCTATCAGCATCGTAGCCATTATATGGGGCATTTCCGTTGCTTTCACGATGGGGAAAGCCATAGCAGATCAGATTGCGGAATATATTAGAACAGATGCCATAAAACAAGCCATTCAATGGTTTAAAGATGCTACTCATGCAGAGCGACTGCTTGCCTGCTTAGGTCTTATAGCGGTAATAAGTGGGATTATTGGTACCTTCCTATTGGGTCGATCTACTCTTAAGGACGTTCTTACTCCCGTGTTGGGCTTACATGGTGCGGAGATAGGATCTTCTCTCATCTTGGGTGTGGCAGCACCCATTGACACCATTTTCTATATTCCTGGCTTAGCGCAGATGATTACAACAAAATTTTTCACACTCACGTATAGGCAAATGTACGAGGAAACGAAAGCATTTCTCTCCTCACCAGCAGCTAAAAATGCCTTTATGAATGGTGCAGCTGCTGCAATCGGCATGTTCCTATTCCTGTCCTCCTTTGCCGTACCGATATCCTGGCCAGCTATGATTGCTATTTGCAGCTTCATCTTCCTTTGCGCGTTTATAAACTCTGCTGCTGCTGCAGCCCAAGGTGAGAAGAAAGCTAAGCCTACTCTCTCTGTAATGCCTGACTTACTCAAGCCTTTCAATTTTTCAATAAAATACTTTACGAGTGAATCTAAGGACAGCACTCACAAAGAAACCAACGATTCTCGAAAATCATCAGGTTCATCAGACGAGGGTTACGACGGATCCGGCAACCATGATAAGCAACAAGAGGGAGACGGGCAACCAAGCAAATTTTTCTCGACGAGTACGTCGTCGCCATCAGCTGCTAATGACTCCTCTAACCGCATAAAAACTAACTTTACCATCGGATAGGCTCAGTGGCGCAGCATCTGTCAGGGGGCCTTTAAAGGGGTCTCTGACAGAAATGATCCTGCTCCCGATTGACGACAATAATAAACTTAGTTATGCTGGCTGAGCTCTCCTTCAACGAAAGGAGGACATGCGAGTATAGAATTGTGGGCCGTTAGCTCAGTTGGTAGAGCAGCGGACTTTTAATCCGTTGGTCGTAGGTTCGAATCCTACACGGCCCACCAATTAATCAATCAGTTACCGAACATTTTGTCGAAACACCTAATCCTGCTCGTGAATTTCTCGTAACCTTGTGGTGAGCGGTTGAGCGCTCCTTAGCACCGTTCCACACTGCTTACGCTCACAAACGCGGTTGGCCCCGCATCGATTAAGTTATCCAATTCAGCACGTGAGTAGCATAGCTAGGATTGTTTTTAGGGGCATGGCTTTGCCCTTAACCATTGCCAGCGCTATCTTAAATGTAGCTGTTGCTGAGCGCTGTTTGTATTTAGCCATGCTATGCCCCGCTCTACGAGCAGTATCTCCATCAAGTTTGACTAAAATGCAAGGTATACTAAGGCATTGAAATGATGAATATTATTGAAAAATAGGGGTGAATCCTTTCACCCAACTCCCAGCTAGTCTAAGAGCCATATCCCTATTCGGAAAACAGTATAACTGATATTCTTTACTCTCACTACAAGAGAATAGAGCTATAGTCAATGGTTGTGTATGGCTAAAATTGTGCATGAGATGGCGGCTCTTTTTTGGTATTAATCTTTATCCTGTTAAGTGGATTCTTTGACTTGAAGGCCATCCCTAAATTTTACGCTTTGAATGGATAGTAGCTAATTGCTAAAAGACCCCCATCTATTAATAGAAATAGATTTGGAATAAATATTCAGATTTCTTAAGACATTCTTACTTTTACACCTTTTTTTGAAAAACAAAACGCTCTAAAACAGTTCGCAAGGCTCGGGCTTGCGCAGGCTTGATCAGGATTTCTTGCATCCCTGAATCGATCGCATCTTGCTGAATTTCACTATTATCAGCATGCCCTGTCAAGGCCACAATCGGTACTTGCGATTTGATAGAATCATTCAAAGCTCGAATTTTTTGGGTCGCTTCAATCCCGCTAAAATCGGGTAAGCCTACATCCATGAAGATAAGGTCATAGTGATTTTGTTCAGCCATGGCTACTGCCTCGGCACCACTTGCAGCCATGTCAATATAACAATCAAAAGGTTTAAAGGCCAGCTTTGCTGCCATGGCTGCTATCGGGTTATCTTCAACGATTAAAATAGAAGCGCCTGCATCCTGAGCTGATACCGATCGCTGTTCTTTTAAAAGATTTACCTCAGTAGCAGGCTGAACAGATACTGGTGTGCGTATCGATTGTTTTCCTCGATTTGCATGATCAGATACTACAAAGGGTAAGATTATCGTAAAACAAGTACCACTTCCAATTTCACTTGAAACATCAATCGTACCTTCCATTGCTTCAATATAGCGTTTCACCGTATATAATCCAAGGCCAGATCCTTTGTACACCCCTTCATAAGAGGACGTGAGTCGAGAAAAATGTTCAAAAATTTCATCAAATTTATCTTCTGGAATACCGATACCAGTGTCTTTTACCTGAATTTTTAATCGTATAGTTTGGCCCATAGAAGCATCTACCGTACCTTCGTTTAAGCTAACCCCTATTCTAACTTCACCCTTTTCTGTAAATTTTAGTCCGTTACCGATAAGATTGAGCACAATTCGATCTAAATAAATACGAGAACCCTTTAAATAACAAGGCACTAATGGATCAAGAGCATAGGATAACTGTAGTTTTTTATGGTGTGCTGTCGGTTGCAGTAACTCAATGGTATGATTCAATAGGTCATTTAAGGCGAATGACTCCAGGTGCTGATCGGAAGCGCCAGCTTCTATGCGAGTCACTTCCAAAATTTCATTACACAGCTGTAAAAGCTCATCGGTTGCACTCATCAATAATTGAGAATCACGCTGAACAGTTTCAATCATAGATTTTAATGCCATGGAGCTTCGTTGAGTGTCTGTGTCGCTTATGGATGATTTAGCTTGATCAGCTGTGTATAACATATCTTGGACCATACCCAGCATACCTGTGATGGGAGTGCGAAGATCATGACTCATATTGGCGATAAATTCGGATTTCGATTTACTTGCAACTTCTTTTTCTAAGGATTGCTTGATCAATTTCTCCATTTCTTTTTGCTCAGTAATATCTGTAGATATTGCCAAAACACCAACAACATTTCCATGCTGATCACAAAATGGTATTTTATCCATCCGAACAAACAAAAATTTACCATCAGGCCTTCTATCAGGCATTTCACATTCAGAAACTAAGCTTTTCCTTGTTGACATAACCTCTTGATCTTCTTTGATAAACTGATTTGCTTTTCCTAAGCCCCACTGAAAATCGTAATCGGTTTTTCCAACGATATCTAAAGGATCACCTAACTTAGAAAATTCAGCTAGATTTCTATTGCATCCCATATATTGAGATTTAGAGTTTTTCCAATAAACATAACCTGGCATTTCAGAAAAAATATATTGTATTTCTTCAAGCGATTGAGTTAATTTTTGTATCTCATTTGCTTGCTGATCAATCTTTTTCTTAAGGTTAAAACCTGAATCATGACTCATTATCCGGCTCCCAAAAGAGTTGTATTATAATACAGTCGGATGCTGTATAGAAGATCCATACATTTTTGAATGGTCACTAATAGCATACTAACCTTTGCCTATAACTAATAAAAGGGCATCTGCAAGTCTTTTAATATCATACTTTTTATGTGTAGAAGAACATGCAACCCTCAATATTGCAGAGCCTTTTTCAACAGTAGGATAAATTGCAGTCGTTACGATAATGCGATGTTTCCTCAAATATTTAGCATAATTAATAGTACGATATTCATACCCTATAAAAATACCTCTAAGCATCTTCATTCGCGAACGGTATATCAGTCGCTCCCGTTTGAACAGTCTTGATTAAGGCACGATCCTATCAAGAATATCCCTGGACAACTTTTTATTCATATTTGAGCAGCAAGACAAAACATGGTATAGGTTGTGTTGTTGCATAATAACATTTTAGTAAAATGGTGACCAATACTTTACCGACATAAACTGTCTATACAATTATTGATATAGCTTAGCACTGATACGATGCTTTATTGAAGTGCAGCATCTCACGGGGTCGTATCGCTGTTATCATCTCCGTACCCCATCCATGCGGATTTCCCTATGGACTGGTATAGCCATTGAGTCGCAGGTTCTTTTTCGATGGCTTTTCTAGCCTGAATCAAGGCACCCAAAATCATTTCTTTGGAATAATCATCCATGTTGGCTTTTACGATTAATCCGCCCCATGCAATTTTCCGTCGAGTCTCTGCCTTTCTTTTTTTAATTTTCTCAATCGCCAATTGTCGTTCTAAGTGAGCCATAGCTTGAGACGTCTTCATAATTTTCTTATGGGTGTCCATCCGATAGCTCTTTGGATAATTTTTCAAATGCTTGGTCTAAAATTTTATCGTCAAAAGCATCTAAGAGATGCTTACAGGCTAGCTTCCCTATGTCTAATCTCCTCTTATCTTGTAGACAAGCAAGATCTTGTTTTGCTTGTTGTATTTTTTTGATTAATTGATGTTCTTTTTCTTTTAAACTGATTTTTTGTTTATCGGTCATATAAATAATATCCAAAATACGGTTGAGTCATGCGACGAGCAGTATCGCACGAGCGGGTATAAAAATCAAAAAAGCCTCGCTTTTTTTCCTCGCTTCCCTTGCCAAAGCCAAGCGAGGAAAAACCAAGGGCGCAATGTGCAAACTTGCGTTTGCATTATATACTGTCGCCTATGGCAATTGCATTTGCAAGAATATCCTATCACTCACGCAGCCAAGGACACAGCGCCGTGGCAGGTGCTGCCTATCGCGCAGGTACGATCTTGCTGGATGAGCGAACGGGTGAAGTCCATGATTTTCAACATCGATCCGATGTCATGGACTCCAAAATCTTATTACCCGATGGCGCAGCCGAGCATTTAAACCGTAGAGAAACGCTTTGGAATGCTGTCGAGGCCGCTGAGA
>JABABH010000037.1 GCA_014238325.1 Coxiellaceae bacterium
CAAGCTGATTATGGTTATAATCCCCATCCAAATTGAGAACTTCCATATTGGCTCGAGAGCAAAACCCGCAATATTGACAAATATATTGGTCTCGAGCATGCACCTGATCTTCAAAAGGAGTAAACGCTGGATCGCCTTTACGCAGCATAAAAAGCCCCCAGCTTGTATCACTGGCTGATAATACAATAGGGTGCAAAGATAACATATGTATTCCTCAAATGGCTTGATCCAAAGCATCTTCCTGGATGTACGAAAAAGTCAAGGCAACGCAGCTAGAACCTGCAACGAGATAGTGAATCCGATCTCACCATCATTGATACCGATACGGTCGCTATTTCCCACCAATAAGATTAGCAATATCACCACCGGAAGCTTTACTAATCGATGCATCCTTTCCAAATAAAGCATTCTTTGCAGTAGGTAACATAATAGGGAATAGCATTAAACCTGCGCCAATTAATAACAAGGTCACACCTTGACTAATAGGCACCTGTGTTGGATTGAGTTTATGCTGATGAAATTTAAAAAACGAAGCTAATACAAAACCTATGCCGGCAATCAAAGCAATACTCGTCAAGATCTTTGCTAAACTGACGACAGTTGTGGTTACATTAGCCGCAATAGTCGATAATTCATAGCCACCATCTGAAGCAGCAAACACAGGGACTGAGAATAGCGCAATTAAAGTTAATAGAGCTAGAGACACCCAACGTTGCTTTCCAGCCTTGCCATCAATTTGCTGCGCACTTCTACGCGATTTTCGCCCTAAAAAATTTAAGACAGAGCATCCTCTCTTTTTAAAAGCAGACACTGATGAGCCGTGATCAAGCACGATTGATTTTGGCATGACAATATGCCGACGATTAAAACAAACAAATAAATAAAACATGATTTTTTTAATCATGGTATTCCCTCCACTCATACAAAAATAAATAATAACAGTTGTTTCTACAAACCCTGTCTTGCCCATACTGCGAGACAAGAATAGGTATTTTTACCCACTGCAGCCTATGCTGATGAAACTAG
Source organism: Coxiellaceae bacterium (assembly GCA_014238325.1). Lineage (GTDB taxonomy): Bacteria > Pseudomonadota > Gammaproteobacteria > Coxiellales > Coxiellaceae > JABABH01. The sequence continues at coordinate 1,027 of JABABH010000037.1, forward strand.
TATATTCTTGATCAAAATCAAGAATAATCCCAATCGAGTCATCACACGCCTTAGAAATATAGACGCGCAACACCCAATAACTTCCCTCCCGCTGGTTAAGATACCCATCCCACTTCAAGATGCGAAGCATGCACTTGAAGTGACTCATCGCGATGGGGATGCTTAAGGGGACAACCGCGATTTTTCTTTTAAGTGGCTGAGCGAACATTTATTTTTCGCCAGCCAAACAAACATATGGCGCTTGCAGTCACCCACTTCGCATCTCATTCGCGAGCGGTATATTCAAAACCCAAATGAGGTACCCAATAAAGCTTTCAACACCGCTATAGTGCTCTCAATATATACACAAAATAAACCAGAGAGCATATGGATCATCGATTTACTGAGTGCACCAGGCTGTGATTGCTCTTGCCCTGATCGTGCCAACAACACAACCCCTCGCATAAAAGAACAAACACCGAAAAGCCTTAAGAGCAGAATAACTTTCTGGACATACGGATTCGGCGAAGCAGACACATAACTCATCGGGTTTGCCTTGCCCCACAAACTCAATGCCATAGCTTTTATGGTCAAGGGCAAACATAGCAGCAATACTGCCGTCACGAGCATCATTAAAGGAGCCCATATCGTCATTTGATGTGACATAAAAGTGCGCATCTCTCCATATCGTTTTAACTTCAGTATCCCGCCCAAAAAGAAAGCCACACCCATCAGTACCGATATGGATTGGATAACAAGCCCGAGATAATAAAAATTACTCCCTCCCATAACATACTCAACTCGTTTGCAACGGTATCATACCATTGCATCGTTCAAAACATAGTGTATCAATGATCATGAACCCCATAATGGATGGTATGTCCAGAAGACATGATGACCCCTTGACCAACATCAATAGCCGTAACCGTTCCATACCCAGGAATAGCATCCCCAACCATCACTGAGTTCAAGATCCCATGCTGAACAACCCAAGCTCGCCCAGGAACGATAGCCTTTACCGTTACCAAAGGGTGTGGAGTAGTTAAGGGTGCATTATATTGAGACTTTCTTTGCTGAATTAAATAAAGTACACCTTTACTTAATTGATGCTCGCGTATTAATAACTCATTCAATTGATCACCTAGCCTTTGCACTTCTGTTTGCAAATCAGCCATCGTTTGCTGATTCATTTGAATATGCTGATTTAAACGACCTAATTTATTCTGCTCTTCCTGCCATATCGGATTGCCCGCAACCACATGCTTAGCTTGTGTGATCACTGGATG
>JABABH010000038.1 GCA_014238325.1 Coxiellaceae bacterium
CGCGATGAGTCACTTCAAGTGCATGCTTCGCATCTTGAAGTGAGATGGGTATATTATTCATTGTATCAGGAGATAGCTACCATACACGACATGCTCAGCAAAGCATTATTCTGAGTACCTACCCAGGCATTTAGTATCGCTTCCTTAAATACTTAACTTGACCAACGATATGCTCCAATGCCATGTCAATCGCTTGTTCTGTTGTAAAACGACCAAAACTGATGCGGAAAGAATTATAAGCTTGTTGAGGGCTCAGGCCCATCGCTAGCAAAACGTGAGAAGGGGTCATCTTGGCAGCATGACAAGCTGAACCAGTGGATAGGGCAAGATGTTGGGATAAGGTACGCAACAGCACTTCACCTTCTATACCTTCAAAATAAATATTGAAGCACCCCGGGATGCGCTCTGCTTGTCCGCTATTTAAATGGATACCGTCTAAGGATCGAGATATTTCTCCCCAAAAACGATCGCGCAATTTTACGATATGTTCTGATTCTCTCGCCATAGCATCGCCTTGCAATAATTGACAGGCCGATGCCATACCGGCTATTTGGTGCGTGGGCAACGTACCGGAACGCAAGCCTCTTTCATGTCCCCCACCACGCAATATAGGCTCTAAACGTACACGTGGCTTGTGCCTGACATATAAAGCCCCTATTCCTTTCGGTCCATAGAGTTTATGGGCAGAAAATGACATCAAATCTATAGGCCACGTTTGTAGGTCCACAGCAATTTTACCCACACTCTGCGCTGCATCCACATGGAATAATAGGCCACGAGCCTTGAGCATAGATGCCACAGCCCCCACATCTTGAATCACACCCGTTTCATTATTCACATGCATGATAGAAACTAAAATGGTATCTGGACGGATCGCTTCTTCTAGCTGTTGCAGATCGAGTTGACCATTTGATTGAGGATTAAGATACGTGACTTCGAAACCAGTACGCTCTAAATATTCGAAACTATCCAAAACTGATTGATGTTCCGAACGCATGGTAATCAGATGTCTGCCCTGTCGTTGATAAAAACGGGCAGCGCCTTGAATAGCCAAGTTATTCGATTCGGTTGCACCAGAGGTAAATATGATCGAGCGTCTGTCCGCATGCACCAATTCAGAGATGGTACCACGACAGTCTTCTATATGCTCCCGTGCCTGCCAACCGTAGTAATGTTCAGATGCAGGATTACCCATTAAGTTATGGGTTTTCAAACTATGCTCGATAGCAGCCAAAACTTGTGGGTCAAGCGGAGTAGCTGCCATATAATCAAAATATAAAGGTAATATCATGATGCGTTATCGAGAGCATACATCATAACTATGATCATCGTGCTGTCTAAAATCATACTGTCTTGCCATGTCAGCAGTGCTCATCATGTTCACGATAGGGTTCTTAACCTTATATTTTAAACCCATTGGGATAAAATGGATAAAATATCTTCATGGCGATGGCAAATAAAATCCGGTTGAGCAGATGTCAGTTCACTGAGGCTACCATAGCCATACGTCACGGCAATGGCAGCAATATTATTATTCTTAGCACCATCAATATCATAACGACGATCACCCACCATCAAGGTCGAAGCCTTATCGAGTTGATGGCGATCAATGATATATTTAATCAAGTCTGTTTTATAATCACGAACACCATCTAGTTCTGATCCATGAACATCTACAAAATAATGACTCAGGTTAAAATGCTCCAATATTTTTTCCGCATATAGCCAAGGTTTGGAAGTCGCTAAATATAAACGATAATGGTTCACCACTAAATTATCTAAGGTATGACCTATACGATCATACAGTTTATTCTCAATCGCACAATTTACTTTATAACGCTCTCGATAATAATCGACAGCCGTCTGTACATAGGCACGATCTTTGCTATTTAATAATGTCTCAAAAATCTCATATAAGGGTGGGCCGATGACCCATTCCAATTCGTCCATCGTGGGCGCAGCCATACCCATTTTATCCAAAGCATACTGAATCGATTTCGTAATGCCCTCTTTGGAATCCGTTAAGGTACCGTCAAGATCGAGCAATAGATTTTCTATACGAGCCATAAAATGATAACTTCAAGTGTGATGTGTTTATAATATTAGAAAAAGCGAGGCCTTAAGCTTATATAAACTAAGGTCTCCTTGATACTGGTCCTGAATCAATAACGTCAATAATCTGATCCAATTCGAGTAAGATTGTATCATATTTCAAGTAGATGACCAAGGCACCTCGGCAAGCCTTAGATCCGAAAGAATCTGCTGTCAGATTATAATGCGTCAACCAATAGGGCTATGTTATTATCATGCCCCTCCATAGCAACCTATAGGCCAAAGGAATCTCGGGTATGACTAAAAAAATGATGATCATCGAAGAACATAAACCGCTGTCCCAATCCCAACTATGGGCGGCACAGCGTAATTTTTATCATCAAAAAGGTGCCAACGCTTGGGCTCATGAAGTGCCTTATTATATCACCAGCAACCCTGTTATTGCCTCGCGTTATGCTGAACTCGTTATCCGTTTTATACAAGATTGGATCAGCCAGCACCCCGACAGCAGTGCTCATCCTTTTTATATTTTAGAATTAGCAGCAGGAAACGGGCAATTTAGTTATTTTGTGCTCCAAAAATTGCTGGATATGAAAGATAAGCTGCAGCGGTCTGATATCGATATACGTTATATTATGAGCGACTTCACCGAAAAAAACATCAACTTTTGGAAAAAGCATGAACAGCTCAAGACCTATGTCGACCAAGGCATATTACAATTTGCAAAATATGATGTAGAAAAAGACGAGGCTATCGATTTACAACATCAAATCGAACCCATAGGAGAGAACCCACTCATTGTATTTGCAAATTATATCTTTGACACGCTCAAAAACGATGTCTTCTCGATTAAGGATCACAGCATTCAGGCATCAAACGTCACGCTATTCGATAAAAGACAAGCACGACCCAAGCCGTATCGACTCGATTTGTCGCAAATTAAAATGTCTTTTCATGATGTCCCTATGGAGCATGACTATTACGAAGATCCACAATTCAATGCATTATTGCAATATTACTGCCACAATTTAGACGATACCAAATTATTATTCCCCATCGGTAGCCTACGAGGTTTAAAAAATCTCATACGCTTCAGTCACAACCGATGCTTACTGATTTCTTCAGATAAAGGATGGACAGGATTGAAAGAACTAGAGGGATTTCATTATCCTAAAATCGACGTCCATGGCAGTATCTCTTGGATGGTGAACTATCATGCCATTACTCAATATTTAAACCATTTTGATACCAACCATCGTATACAAACTGCACGTGAAGGCATCACTACCATAGCGTATGGCATTGGCCTGAAGTTCGCTGACCTTCCGGAAACTCAACTCGCTCTAAACAACATTATCGATGGATTTAGCCCCGCCGACTATTTTACGTGTAGCGAGCATATGATTAAAACAACAAAACGAGCTTCCTTGGATAGCTTATTGTCTTTATTACGCTTATCCGATTGGGACCCCTTTGTATTTGGACAGATTCATGCAGCTCTGATGCAACAGCTACCCACGGCCCATGAAGAAGTTGTTGAATATATGCTATATGCGGCCGACAGCATTGCTCAGCATTTCTATGCCACACCAGGATGCGAGGATATATTTTTCTTAATCGGACTCGTACTCTACCAAATTGATAAATTTGAGGCTTCTATCAGCTATTATTTACTGTCGGAAAAATATTTCGCTGCGAATTTTGAAACTCGATACAATATTGGCCTGTGCTATTTCTACCAAGAAAATTACAAAAAAGCTGCTCAATTTTTCAAAAAAGCACTACGTAAAGATCCCAATTCTAAAAGCACGCAAGCTATGTTACGACGCACGGAAAAGAAGATGCAGTCTCGCTAACCTGCTATCCCTCGACCATGAAACGGGAAGGAGCCAACCACACCCTTCATGAATAGGAGCCCATCAAAGGGCCCATGGAAAAAAATGAAGAACGCATAACCGCATGCTCACGTTCTGCTCCAGTCGAGACGATCATAATGGGTATCTCCATTAATTGCTCTAGACGCTCAATATAATAACGCGCTGCTTTGGGAAGGTTATGCTCCTCTTGAATGCCGCATGTGGAAGTTTGCCAACCTGGGCACTCTTCGTAAACGGGCTCACATTCTCCAAAGACAGCGGCATCAAAGGGAGCGGTCTCAATCACCTCTCCTTTATACCGATATCCCATACCGATGCGAATCACCTCACATGCATCCAATACATCTAATTTGGTTAAAACCACCCCCGTTAAGCTATTCACCGCGATGGTACGTCGCATACTGACCATATCAAACCATCCACATCGACGAGGTCTGCCTGTCACAGATCCAAATTCCTGTCCGCGTCTCGCAATAGCTTCCCCTTGCTTATCGGTCAATTCTGTAGGGAAAGGACCTGATCCAACACGTGTCATATAAGCTTTAGTCACACCCAGTACATGATCAAAATATAAAGGGCCCAAACCCGTTCCCGTCGCTGCCGCACCGGCCGTCGTATTGGAGGAAGTCACATAAGGATATGTCCCTAAGTCAACATCGAGTAAGGCACCTTGCGCCCCCTCAAAAATAATAGGACGATGTTCACGATGCAATTGATGTAATAAGACAGAAATGTCCGCAACCATAGGCTTTAATCGATCACCAATATTTAATAATCCCTGATAAAGAGGTTCTATAGGTAGAGGTGCTTGCTGATAATAATGCTCTAACCAAAAATTGTGGTATTGCATCGATGCGGTTAATTTTTCTTTCAAACGATCAGGATGCCACAAGTCAGCTATACGAATCCCGCGTCGGGCGACTTTATCTTCATAGGCTGGGCCAATGCCTCGACCCGTTGTACCGATCGCATCGTCCCCTAAAGCAGACTCACGTGCTTGATCCAAGGCAATATGATAAGGCATCAATACATGGCAATTCGCACTGATACGCAACCTATCTATCACCGATACACCGTTCGATTCTAAGGCCTCAATTTCCTCCAGCAAGGCATGCGGTGACACCACGACACCATTACCAATAAAACATTGCACTTCTGAATGTAATATCCCAGAGGGGATTAATCGCAGGACTGTTTTTTTCCCATCAATCATCAAGGTATGTCCGGCATTATGCCCGCCTTGAAAACGCACTACCGCGGCTACATGAGGGGTTAATAGGTCTATAATTTTGCCTTTCCCCTCATCGCCCCATTGCGTACCAAGTATAATAAAATTCATGCCGACCCTCTTGTATATGATTAAAATTATATGAAAATCATGATGCTAGACGTCATAGTTCGTATGAATGACGCTTAATCCTCTGTACTCGATTGGATGGCATTCATAAAAGCATCCCCATATTGCTTGCATAAGTGCTGATATGCTGGATACTGCAGCTCCAGCGACAAATGAGAGCAGCCAAGTTCATCTATGGTCTCCTGTTTGACAGCCCCTAATTCATATAAGGCATGTCTCAAACGACCTTCTTTTCCCTGCAATATTATCTCAATGGTGATCGATTGTCTCGCGCATAGCTTCCCTATACTATCGCATAATAAATCAACACCTTGGCCTGTCTTCGCTGATAACCACACCCGCTCTGGCTGGTTCTCTGCATCATAATCAATCCTGGGTTCTTGATTCAAGCCTAAATCGACTTTATTATATACTAATAGTTCTGGAATATGCGCTGTATCCAATTGCTCTAATACCTCTCGAACCGCCGCCATATGCACTTGCATACCCTTCGCCTGTGCATCCACCACATGCAAGATGAGGTCAGCTTGACGAGTTTCTTCTAAAGTTGCACGAAATGCTGCAATTAAATCATGGGGTAAATCATGAATAAAACCCACGGTATCGACAAGCAAAGCCGTGCGTTTGTTCGGTAGTTTTATCTGTCGAAAAGTAGGATCTAGCGTGGCAAATAACTGATCAGCTATATACACCGAGCTCTGTGTCATCGCATGAAACAAAGTAGACTTACCTGCATTGGTATAACCGACCAATGCAATGACCGGCACTTGACTGCGCCGTCTCACATGACTTCTTAAAGCGCGCTGTTCTTTGACTTTTGACAACTGTCGATGAATCGACTTTATGCGATGGTCCAGCAAACGTCTATCGATTTCAAGCTGGGTTTCGCCAGGGCCACCACGCAAACCGATACCCCCTCTTTGCCGCTCTAAATGCGTCCAACTACGTACTAACCGCGTACTCAGATAGTTTAATTGCGCCAGTTCAACTTGTAATTTACCCTCAAAGCTATGAGCCCGTTGAGAAAAAATATATAAAATCAGTGCGGTACGATCACAGGCCGTACATGACAATAAACGCTCTAAATTACGTTCTTGTGTCGACAGCAGGTTTTGTCCGAATATCACGATATCGGCTTTCAATTGCATCACGATAGCTTTGATATACTCTGCTTGACCCGCTCCAATCAGATATTTAGGTTCAGGTCTATTTTTTTTGAGCATGACCACAGCTGAAATATTATAACCTGCTGATAATGCCAAATCATGTAACTCACGCACAGCCTCAGGATGCTGACTATGGGCATAAAAATTGATATCCACCAATACAGCACGTTTTTCTTGTGTGTTAGAAAAATAACGATTCACAGTTTTAATATCATCTCTACAAAGGAACAGGCGCAGATAGTTTGCCTTGTGATAATAACAAAGTGCGGTCCATTTTAGCCGCTAACTGATCGTTATGCGTCACAATGACAAAACTCATATTCAATGATTGATTCAACTCAACGATTAAATCGGCAATACGCATCGCCGTGATCTGATCTAAATTACCCGTCGGCTCGTCAGCTAAGACACAAGACGGCTCTGTTACTAAAGCACGTGCGATAGCAATGCGCTGGCGCTCTCCCCCTGATAATTCTCCGACGCGATGGTAGCGTCTATCAAACAGACTCATGCGATCAATATAAACTAATGCTTGTTTCATGGCAGACCGAATAGACATACCGCGTATCAAGAGCGGTAGAGCCACGTTTTCTACAGCATTAAATTCAGGTAATAAGTGGTGAAATTGGTAAACAAAGCCGAGTTCCCGATTACGTAGCTTGCCTTTGCTCCGTTCGGACAAAGCATACATCTTTTTCTGAGCGACCCAGACTTCACCTGAGGTGGGTCGATCTAAGCCCCCCAATAGTTGTAATAATGTCGATTTCCCCGACCCTGATAATCCAACGATAGCCAGTCGCTCTCCTGCTGATACCGTCAAATCTATATCTGCTAATACCGGCACGCTTAGCGCGCCCTCGACATAGGTTTTGGATAAGCCCTTGGCTTGTAAAACCGGTTCATTATTCATAACGTAACGCTTCAGCAGGTTGAGTCCGAAAGGCTAAGATAGCAGGATAAATAGTCGCTAGCATACTCATTAAAAAAGCAATACTTGAGACATTCAAGACATCCAGACTCGATAGCTTAGAAGGTAGAAAATTAATAAAATAAATGGCAGGATTGATAAACTGAACGTGAAATAGATGCTGAATCCAGTTCACCACATGCGTCACATTTAAAGCCAAGACTACGCCAAAGAGTGCACCCAATACAATCCCAATCAACCCGATAATACCGCCTTGAATCATAAATATTGCCATAATCATACGCGGACTGGCACCTAAAGTTCTTAGAATGGCAATCTCAGCGCGCTTATCATTCACGACCATCACCAAAGTAGAGACTAAATTAAACACAGCCACACCTACAATCAGTAATAAAATCACGAACATCATGGTTTTTTCCATGGCTAAGGCATGGAAAAGTGCACCATATTGCTCTGTCCAATCGGTGATATAAAAAGTATCGGGTAAGAGGTGTTTTAACTGCTGAGATACTTGCTGAGCTTGGTAGATATCCTGGATTTGAATATGCCACCCTTGACCTGCTGTAGGAAACAACCTAGCCGCATCACGCTGGTTAATATAGACCAAACCAGAATCAAAACCAAATCCTGTTTCTGTATCAAAAATTCCCGCAACCGTAAAACGACGCACACGCGCTAGAGGCAAGGCCGGCGTATTCAACAACTCTGGCGTAAAGACCGTGACGCGATCCCCCACGGATAATCCCAAGGCATCTGCTAAACTCTGACCAATTAAGGCTCTATAGGTACC
>JABABH010000039.1 GCA_014238325.1 Coxiellaceae bacterium
GTAACTCTGCATCTAATAGCGCACCATGAAAATGACGATGCTCATTATCAACACGGTAGCGCCGGCATAACGCATCTAAATCATTAGCTTTACCTGGATGCTTGTGTCGTGCCATTAACAAGGTATCAACGACGGAACAGTAGTTGCTCATGCTAATAGACTGCTCTGCACGCTTCAACTCAGCATTTAAAAATCTTATATCAAAAGGAGCATTGTGAATCAATACTTCCGCACCTTTTAAATAATTTAATAACTCATCCATAATATCGATAAATAAAGGCTTATCTGAAAGAAATTCAAGATTTAAACCGTGTTTAGCCTCTGCACCAGGATCAATATTGCGTTGTGGATTCAAATAAAAATGCAAATTTTGTTGTGTAAAACGGCGCGCGACTATTTCTACACAACCAATTTCTATAATGCGATGTCCGGAAGCTGGAGATAGTCCCGTGGTTTCGGTATCCAAAAAGATTTGACGTGCCATCACGATCGCCAATTTTTATAATTCATCAATGCCTCGATTCGCTAATTGATCTGCAATTTCATTTTCCAGATGCCCAGAATGACCCTTCACCCAAGCCCAATGTATTTGATGTCGGCTAGCTTCTTGGTCCAATAATAGCCATAAATCCTGATTCTTAACCGGCTGCCGTGCACGAGTCATCCATTGCTGCTGCTTCCAACGAGATAACCATTCTGTAATGCCTCGGCGCAAATATTGTGAATCTGTCGTCACCACCACCGATTTATCTGGCTCACGCAAGGCTTGTAACCCCTTTATAGCCGCCATTAATTCCATACGGTTATTGGTAGTCTGTTTATCTCCGCCATATAATTGGCGTTCATGCCCATTATAGCGCAATAATACACCCCAGCCACCAGGACCAGGGTTACCACGACATGCGCCATCACAATAGACATAGATGGTTGTAGGTTCAGACGAAAACTGACTCATACGATACCCGACATCGACGCATCAACTTGATTGCTCAGCTTAAGATGAGTTGGTTCTATATTAGGCCGTTGCATGGATTTGCTCTCACTAAAAATCCGTCATGGTACTAAATATAAAATGGCCATACAATACCCTTCCCAACAATAAAAATGCATCAGACTAACATCTATGTGTGTATCTATTTACTTTTTATGCTACCTTTATCGGCGATGCGCCTTAACAGGATGAAAAGGATCAGCATTCACTGAAGTCAAAAGTTCAATGTCTTTGCAGAAACTATAAGTCGCATACCATGTATTTCCGGCATGAACCGTCTCTACTATCTGATATAATGCTAAACCTGCAAAGATAAACATCGAACAACTGAAGAGCGTTGCGGATAGCAATAACGATGGTGCAACAGCAGGAGTACTACAAGCTATTGCACAACATAAAAAGATAAAGATACCCGTGTAAAAATCAACAAAACAACTACAGCTGATAAATAAAATTGCCTCTATCATCTTATGTGTAAAATATTTTTTTTGTCTATCCCGGACATCCTTGATCGCATTAAGCCATGCGTCATCATTATTCCAGAATGATGCCTTTATTTGAGAACCCAAGAAAGCATGAGCCTTTTTTATTTCATCTCGAAGAGCGTATGAAACACGGTATTCCCAAGTTTTAGCATCCTGATATAACTCGTATAGATAACAAATAGAAGCATAAAAATAGCCGTTTTTTTTATGCATTTGATCATAATGATGTTTGCACTTTATTTGATCTCTGAGAGTTTGCTTAGATATAGCTATATCTTTTACTAAAGTTTTAAATCGACACCACAATTCATCTCTCAACTGTTCCTGACTGATTGCGCGATTGTGCATCTCATACCCCCCTACGTTTTCCGTCCCCAGCGAGTTTGTTTTGCATCCTGCTCTATTATCACTATGATCCTTGTTAATATATCTGCACCTATGCTTTATATTTCAAGCCTAGGAAGTCTTTCAAGTACGGCAAGACATCCTCGTATCATCTGCACTCATCATAGCCCCATCTTCTCTATCATCACGCTCCTGTTGAATGGCCTGATTAAGGGCGTAAAATTTTTTCTCAAATTGGTTCAAAGCATATAAATCATACACAACATATTTTATCATGCAACCTATAGACGTTATGAAGAAAGATAGCGCATAGATTAATAGCATGACTTTGAATAACGGCATATGAGGCAATAGAATAAAAAAAAGAACGGTAAGCCCTAACAATGAGGTGGAGAAGAAGAGCAAAGCAGTGTTTGAAACAAGACACGACTTGCATTCATCAGGTTGTTGAGACTTCACCAGTAATATCAAATCAATAAAGCTTTTATAATCCTCATCCGTACAGCCTGATACTGGTTCAAACTTAGAAAGAACTAATGCGTATAAATAAGTTTCTTTCGGATCCTGCATGTAATATTGATCTAATACTTCTAATTGAGTTTTAAATTTTTTTAATGCCTTTGCCTCTGCTCGAATAGTCTTCTGTTCTTTTAGTAGTTCTAATCGTATGTCCCTTGCTGAAATCAACCGTTCCTGCAGTATAGCAAAGCTATTTTTTAATGCTAGTAATTCAAGGTTTACGGCTTTGATTTCCTCATCAAGTGTTTTGGACGTATCTAATTTTTCCTTTAACTGCTTTAGCTCTTCCTCTCGTTCCTGTGATGCCTGCTCTGCTCGTTTAATTTTGTAATATTTAAATAAGTTTATTTTTTTCCATGCTTCTTTCCAGCTTTGATGAGTCTGCTCTTCTCCTCCAGCTCTTGCTTGTTCTTGTAACGTTCGTAACTCCCTTTCCCTAGCATTAATCAGTTGATTGACAGTCATCCTTGGCAATCTTGGAAACTTACTCATCTCAAGCTTCTGAGCCAGGACCTTTAGTAGATGAGGCTTTAAAGCAGCTATGCAGATATTTCCTAATCTTTGTATATCATCCTCCAATAGTGGACGTTGATCGTTTTCAAACATCATGCTCACAGCCTCCAGGCTTCAAGTTTTATAGGATATCTCCAACCTACTTCAATACAGCCCATCAAGAGTATGTGTTATACTGGCACTCTCCCTATGAAACTGTATGATGTATGTTCAAAAATCCTATTATTTTTCCAATACCTGCGCTAACTGACAATTATATTTGGACAATTATCAGTCCTGACATCCACTCAGCTGTCATAATTGACCCAGGTGAATCGGAACCGGTACTCGCATTCCTCAACGCCCATCATTATACACTCAGTGCAATATTAGTCACCCATCACCATTGGGACCATACCCGAGGTATACCAGAAATCTTAAAAAAACACCCGGCTCCAGTATATGCACCTGCTCATGATCCCATTTATGTTGACCATATTCCTATGCAAGATCAGGACACGATTAACCTACATAATATGGTTTTAAAGGTCCTCGATATTCCAGGTCATACATGCGGTCATATTGCTTATTATGGAGATGGCTATATTTTCACAGGTGATACTTTATTCGCGGGCGGATGCGGGCGCATTTTTGAAGGAACCCCTACACAATTATATGAATCACTCAACAAAATCAGTCAATTCGATCCTGGCACCCAACTTTATTGTGGACACGAATATACAGAAAAAAATTTGGCCTTTGCGCAAAAAGTAGACCCCAACAATATCGCGCTCCAGAAGAGAGTAAACGATACCATTCAACAACGACAGCAAGGAAAACCCACCTTGCCTTCTAGCATCGCTTTAGAACTGCGTACCAATCCATTTTTACGTTGTCACTTGCCTTGCATCCAGGCTAATGTATCAACACATATTGGACATGATCTCAAATCTTCTCTAGCCGTCTTTACAGCCCTTCGCCAATGGAAAGATCAACAATAACCCATGTTCTAACACCATACTTTCTCGCTTGATTGACGGCTCCAGATCTATCCCATTAAAATAATTGCATATTTTTTATACTATTGATTCCCTATTATATCATTATGGGACTGCGAATCCTTTTATTTTTTAAGTTACTCAAAATAATTGTTTTAAGGTTTTTTTATGTCTTGCGGATTTGGGAGCGTTATGACACACCGATTGTGAGTATCGCGGTGCTGAGCGATAAAAACCCTAACTGGCGCCCGAATGAATATGAACTGCAGCAGTATGGGTGCAGCCTTAAGCTTAAATATTTGGTCGTCAAAATTTTAGACTATCAACATCGACGGGAAGAGCTTGAGACCTCTAAGAATGGCTTTGCATCCGTGATTTTAAGCCAGTTGATTGTCATCGAGACAAAAGAAGGCTCACAAGAGCGCCTGCAGCAAAGAATCGCGCTCTCCAAACGCCTCTATGCTCGAGGCTTCTCTGAGGCTGCTATCGGGCGCATGCTCAACCTCTTTGACTTTATGCTCCCCTTAGAAAAGCAGCTCATGCTACAATA
>JABABH010000040.1 GCA_014238325.1 Coxiellaceae bacterium
TAATATTGAATATTTTGCTTATCTGCATCGATATAAATCAAGTCAAAACTGCCTTGTTTCCCTGACTTTAATAACCGTTCTAGCAACGTGCTTGCATCATCGATAACTAATTCAATGCGATGACGCACCTCTGCTTTTTTCCAATAAGCTTGTGCCAGATCTGTCGCTATAGGATCCAGATCACAAGTGATGATATGGGTTTTAGAGGAGAGGCCTAAAGCAAAACTTAAGCTACTATAACCTGTAAATGTCCCTAATTCTAAGATACGTTCTGCCTGCAGCATGTTAGCCAAAAGCACTAAAAATTGCATTTGATCGGGTGCCGTTTGCATCTGATAAGCAGAGAATTTTGCTTGAGTCTCTGCTCGTAGCGCTTGTAATATTTCTGCCTCTCTGAGCGAATGCTGCAGTACGTAGTTATGTAGAAGAGGCGTAATGGGGGTAAACGTTAGGCTCATTGTCTTCTTCCTAATTGGCTTTAAAATTCACACACTGCACCTTAACCGTGAGCATTAAGGTGCTAACAGGTACCTAGACCACATATCATCGATTTTCTGATATAAGAATCGTTCATTCAAGCGATCTTGCCCCCCTAACCAAAATTCTATGCGATCAGGGATTAAGCGGTATCCACCCCAAAAGGGTGGGCACTCCACCACTCCTTTAAACTCAGTGACTTGTTGCTGATAGGCTGCATAACGATTTAATAAATATTGCCGATCGGGGATCACTTCACTCTGCTCCGAGGCCCAAGCACTGATTTTACTACCCTCAGGTCGCGTTTGAAAATATTGATGAGATTCATCCGAGGTTAAGCGCTCAACTAATCCTGTTATACGCACTTGTCTATAAGCTACGGGCCAATAAAAACAAAGTGCAGCGGCTGGATGCTGAGCCAAAGCTCTTCCTTTCGCACTATTATAATTCGTATAGAATAGGAAGCCACCTTTTGATATACCCTTATATAATACCATACGAATATCAGGTCTACCTTCATTCACGGTGGCCAAGCTCATCGCATCATGAGAAACCTCCTCATGAGCAGCCTGTTCATACCATATTTTAAATTGTGCTAATGGATCCTCTAAAAGTGGTGTCGTCATCAATCATGTCATACCTGGTTATATCGAACTGTAGTATAAAATAATTAGGCTCCTCTTTCCAAGTAACTTATATGAGTGAATGAGATAGTTGATTCACTCTAATTGATCGAATAAAGAGCGAGGTGGTCTATCATAACTTCAGCAAATTATGATAATTTACCATAAAATCAACCAACTAAAGTAATTTCTTAGAATACCTGCATAATGCTCTGAAGTTCACTATAATTTTATTATTCATCAAGGAGATCAGATATGGCAATGAAATGGGGAGAGAAAAAATCACATACGAGCACAGGGAATGGCGTAGATTCGCATCTCGCCTTTACGCATGCGGCAGTGATGCCAGCTTCTACCGCAGAAATGGGCGAGCTTATGGAAGCACAGGCTAATGCCGATGTCCCCTCTGTCATCAATCAGACCAGTACCTTTAAAGGTACTATTAGCGGGGAATCTGACTTCGTCATTTTAGGAGAATGTAACGGAGAAATTACTTTGTTACGTAATACGTTAACCGCCAGACCTACTGCCCGTATCGAAGCTAATGTTCTGGCAGAAAAAATACAGATTGAAGGAACCATTAAGGGTGATCTGTGCGCACGAGAAGTTAAAGTATCCAGAACGGGTTGCGTCATTGGTAATATTCTTGCCCCTCGCGTTAGTATTGAAGACGGCGCCAAAATAAAGGGCAGTATCGATATGGATGAACAAATGGCGCAAGAAAAATTCGATGCTTGCAATAATCAACCCGTGACGTCCTCGAAATCTGCTGCTTTAGTCGATGCTTTCCACCCAACCCATCCTTCAAAATCGACTTCTCTAAAAACCATGAAGGACCTCAGTGGTGATCAAAAAAAATGATAAACGAGTGGTTTAATATGGCAAGATGATCCATGCTTAAAACCATACTAACCACGTCCCTCTGAGTCATGTCAGGCTATCAATCTCATTGCTTGTCCCTGATTCAGCAATACTTGCACCAGCATTCGCATCCGCATGTATTAGATTTAGGGGGATTCACGCACACAAAACTGCAATATTTATCAAAATATCCATGTAAAATCAACATGTTTGACTTAGCTCCTGATAATGCCTATTCTTGCCAGGATTATCCAAACGATAAGTACGATGTTATTTTTTGCTGGGATTTACTGGATTATGTACCAACCTCCACCCTATCTCTTTTGTTAGAGTATCTCAATGAACGCAGTAATCCGCATGCCCTATTATATTTCTTCACACGCACTCAATCGACTATGCCACTTCATCCATCTATATTTGATATGTTTGAATCCAATAAGCTCATCATATCCAACCAGCATCGATCAGCGCTAACCTGCCCGCAATACTCTACGATTGCATTTCAAAAAAACTTAAATCTATTCCATCATCAACATAGTTATTTACTGAAAAATGGCTTACAAGAACACCTATGGATGAAAACAAGGCGTTCTGATTTCTGCTCGTCATCTAAGTAGTGCTGTATATTTTCTAAAGAAAGGCACATGATGTTGAATACAGAATTTTTTTGTAATGGACTGACAGGGTGGCTGTGGTTCGCTCTGCAATAAAGTGGCTAAACACTCCCCTTCGTACTTAAAAATATCATCTGGATGACAGTCGCTTGACACGGATAGGGGAAAACAACGTCGGTGAGATATGTCTAAGCAGTAAGCATAAGCAGGACCACGTGACGCCACACATAGACAGCTGGTATAATCATCCGACGGACAGCCATCTTCATCAGGTCCACATAAATAATAGGGTTTTTCTGCATTAGCCCCACTGACTATCAAACACAGCATCCATAAAAAAAAACGGTGCATCATCAACCTCCTTTATCTTATTCTGATTATGATTGAAGCGCGTTTAACGGTTAGAAGCTATACCGTATTGAGAGGGCATGAAGGACCTAGCATCCATTCTGGATAAGCTTCGTTTCAGCTGGGGGAAAACAGTGATGACCTCAAATAGATGGCCAGAGGCAGAATCGAACTGCCGACACGAGGATTTTCAGTCCTCTGCTCTACCGACTGAGCTATCTGGCCAACGGTGATATATTGGTCGAGGTAGTCTATGAAGTCAAGTCTAAAAACGATCAGATCACGATAATTTATAGGCAATCGATAGTGAGATTAAATAGACATAAAAGAAAAGGAAAAAGATAAGAGGCTATGCTGCAAATAATGTGTAGAGTCCATGTTTTCTTGCGCACACTATAAAACCTAAGCGAAAAAAAAGCAGGACAATCATTGCCCTGCTTTGCTTTTCAAATCAGTGCGTCCATTAAACTGTAAATTTATAAACCACACCTAAAGATGCAATATTTTGAGTCAATACTGAGTCAGGTTTTTTATTATGCTTCACATCGTCATGTATCGTATCTAGAGTCGATCCAAAAATACGTCTATAAGTGACGTCAACAGCAACATTTTGGGAGAGGCCTATACCTAAACCAGCTTCAACTTCTGGTGCAACCTTATTCCAAGCAACATTGACTTTGTCACCTGTCAAATATTTTGTATAGTCACTCGTTCCTTCCATTTTATTGTGCATCCAAACAGCCCCAGCTCCTGCAAATGCGTAGATGCTTTGAGTTAACGGAACTCTAGCCTTAGCAAGAATATCCACACCGTAAGAAGACAGTTTAGCAACGGTTGGCTCATCACTAATAGCATTGCCGCTTGGCTTATCCTGAGAGGTCGCTGTACTATTATCTTTTAGATCTTTTAATGACGTATCAAGTGGTTGATTCATCAAAAATCCAACTTCAACACCCAACCAATGGCTGAGGTCATAACCCATCGAAAGGCGACCACCCAATCCATTCGTTTTCTGAGTCTCAGTTGCAGCCGAATATCCCGTTCCTCCTGCAGCTCCCCCTGTTCCAGTATATTTATTAACCAAAAGATTGGAAGGAAGAGTCTCGTCATGTATTGCTTTAGAAAAACTATAATATCCTTCTAACTGCGCATAAATACCAGCAGTGTCAGCAAATGATGAAGCAGTATCAGCAGAAACTGCTGGAACAATTTTCGATGGCGTCACAAAAGGATCATCTGACGAATTATCGCCACTATCGGCAAAAGCAAACGTACCCAATAAAAGTGAACTAGAAGCCACTAACCCTAAGGTGGCTAACTTAATATACAATGGCTTTTTTAACATGTTAAATAACCTATTTTCTGATATAACCACGCTGACCCTTATATGGACATGTGCATGCCATAGGTGAGCGCATAGATGAACATTCCTGAAAAATAAGCTAAATCACCGGAAGAACTTAGCAGGTTCCATTGATAGGCAAGAATTTACTCATATTCAAGTAACTTGTCAATACATTGTGCTATGCATTATATTTTTAATATAATTTTAAGATAAGGAGCTATCATGGATAGTGACGGGTATATAGACGGGGAAAAATGCAGAATAGGTAGGTGATATTTTATGAAATCAGTACTGTAACGTAGGCGAAAAAAAAGCAGGATCATCATTGTCCTGCTTTTTGTAATCAATATCTCTATTTAAAGTGGGAATTTATAAACCACACCCAAAGATACGATATTTTGAGTTAGCACTACATCTGGTTTTTTCTTAGTACTAACATCTTTGTATATGGTATCTAGATCAGATCCAAAGATGCGTCTATACGCCACATCAACAGCAATGTTTTTGGATAGGCCTATACCTAAACCCGCTTCAACCTCGGGTGCAATCTTATTCCAAGCAATATTAAGCTTCTTACCAGCTATATATTTTGTATACTCACTTGTTCCTTCTATTTTATTGTGCATCCAAACAGCCCCAGCCCCTGCAAATGCGTAGATGCTTTGGGTTAATGGTACCCGAGCCTTGGCAAGGATATCTACACCATAAGACGACAGTTTAGCAATATCTGGGGTATCCTTAATCGTTACTCCACCTGGAACCGATGGAGTTTTTCCAGCAACCGGGGCTGTCGCTTTACTATTATCTTTCATATCTTTCAATGAAGCATTGAGCTTTGGATTCATTAAAAATCCAACTTCAACACCAAACCAATGGCTGAGGTCATAACCTACGGAAAGACGACCACCAAATCCATGAGCTTTTTTATTAGTCAGGGTTGCTGCTGAATATCCAGTTCCTGCCTTTGCTTTAGTATCATAGTCATGAACCAGCTTAGAAGCATCTAAGGTCTGGTTAGTAAGTTGCTGAGAAGAAGTATAATATCCTTCCAATTGCGCATATATACCAGCGGTATCTGCAAATGATGAAACCGTATTAGCGGAAACTGCAGGACCAGATTGGGATTGAGTAACGAACGGATCATCTGATGAGGGGTTCATACTGTTGTTGGCAAAAGCGAATGTGCCGAATAACAGTGAACTAGAAGCAACTAACCCCAAGGCAGCTGCTTTCATGTACAGGGTTTTTTTTAACATGTTGAATAACCTATTTTATATAACCATGCCAATCTATACACGCATACTTGCATGTGATAGATGAACATATGAATGAAAGTCCCTGAAAAATAAGCTAAATCACCGGAAGAATTTAGCAGGTTCCATGCATAGATAAAAATTTACCTATATTCAAGTGAATTATCAATATATCATTCTATCTATTTGTTATTTAATATAATATTATAATATATTGACTCAATGTCTATCACTTTTAAAGGCCGCGTTAGATTTTTTTAAAGGAAAAGCTAGTGAATTCTATGCTTAAACGCAGCTAAAACATGCAGGGTAAACCTTACCCTGCATGTTAGAATCAATAGATCTATCAAAGGGGGAATTTATAAGCCACACCTAAGGATACAATATTTTGAGTTATCACGGAGTCTGGTAGCTTATTAGATGTATTACTTTTCATAACTTGGGTCATATCAGATCCAAAGATGCGTTTATAAGCCACATCAACAGCCATGTTTTTGCTAAGGCCTACACCCAAACCGGCTTCAACTTCGGGCGCAACCTGACTCCAAGAAATAGGCTTTCCCTTGCCACCAGCAAGATATTTTGCAGCATCAGTGGTTTCCTCAGATTTATAATGCATCCAAACAGCACCAGCACCTGCAAATGCATAGATGCTTTGAGTCAAGGGTACTCTTGCCTTAGCGAGTACATCCATACCATAGGATGATAATTTACCAATAGTAGGCTTATCAGCAATGGCTTTGCCACTGGGCTTATCTTTAGCGGTTGCTGTACTATTATCCTTCACATCTTTTAAGGATGATTTCAGCGGTTGGTTCATTAAAAATCCAACCTCAACACCAAACCAACGGCTAAGGTCATAACCTACTGAAAGACGACCACCAAATCCATTCGTTTTCTGGGTCGCTGTTGCAGCAGAATACCCTGTTCCTTTGGCTGGTGCTTTGCCTGTTTTTGGTGGAGGGGTATATCCATTGACCAATTCATCAGAAGTGAGGACTTGGTCATCTACATTCGGTGAAGAACTATAATAACCTTCTAATTGTGCATAAATACCAGTGGTATCTGCAAATGATGAAGCAGTGTTAGTGGAAACTGCAGGACCAGATTGGGATTGAGTCACGAAAGGATCATCTGATGAAGGGTTCATACCATTGTCGGCAAAAGCGAATGTGCCGAATAAAAGTGAACTAGAGGCAACTAACCCTAAGGCAGCTGCTTTCATATGCAAGGAATTTTTTAACATGTTAAATAACCTATTTTCTGATATAACCATGCCAATCCATACACGCATACCTGCAGTGATAGATGAACATATGAATGAAAGTTCCTGAAAAATAAGCTAAATCACCGGAAGAACTTAGCAGGTTCCATTGATAGATAAGAATTTACCCACATTCAAGCAAATTGTCAACATATTATACTATGTATCTGTTAGTTTTAATACAGTCTCTACTCAATACTCGAAAATTAAGCTATTTCAGAACTTAAGAAGCATTGAATATAAGCTTTTCTGATGAAAGTCATGGCTCTGAATGTGGCATAGAACAACGAATAAAAACAATATATATCATAAACTTATATATGTATCTTCATGTAAATTCTTGCTTATTGGAATGAAGAGATCCTGACAACTGAACGGGCATGCTAGAAAAGAGAGTTTATATGAGAAGGGTGGTTTTGCAACAGGCTGGGCGTTTCGACCTCATTCCCCTTATCCTGAGCACTCTGAGGGTGCTGAATCGATGCTTGATATTGCATCAGCTTGAAGAACTGGCGAATGAATCGCATCGTCAAGCTGATGGGCTTACTTGAATTCCAATGCAAACCATCATACAGAGAGTTGAAGAAGCTATTAGCGATCCATAGGACACAGCCAATAGCCACGATAGCAACCAGTACGGCAATACCAGGAACGGAGTGTAGCATGAGCGTTCCAGTGATATAAGTGAGTATGAGGGCAAGGCATGATATCGCAGAAGATACACAGAATACACATTCATGGCAGCTGTTACGTCTTTTTTTATAAGAATATATATAAGGATGTTCAGCGAGTGCTACCCAAGCTTGATAAATTTTGTCAATCGGAGAACTATGCTGAATGACCGTTATGAGTGATTGCAAACTTTTCAGAAAGCTCAATAACAAAGGCTCTGTATAGGCTAATTTCTGTAGTTTATCTAAATAGGATTCAATGCAAGCTAACCATTGATTGAATGCCTTGCTCAAGGTTACTTTTTGCAGCCGACGTTCAATCAAGTAATGAGCTTCAAAAAAATTAAAGACGAATTTATTATCCCGCTCCTCAACAGGAGGTATAACGACTTCCATTGCTATTTCCTATCTATCCATCTCTAGTTTCTACAGAAATATTGCTCAAACTAACATCTGTGCTCAAAAAAAGTCAAATCGGTTTGATATACCCATGCCACTTCAAGATGCGAAGCATGCACTTGAAGTGACTCATCGCGATGGGGATGCTTAAGGGGACAACCGCGATTTTTCTTTGAAGTGGCTGAGCGAACATTTATTTTTCGCCAGCCATCAAAACCAAGGTATGCCGCTCGCCATCACCCACTTCGCACCTTCAGTCGCAAGCGGTATAGATATTGGATAAATCTGGTTAGCCTTCAAAATCAATGCACGATCAAGAGCGCGACGTATTGAAGACTAAGGGCTATTATGGATAATGACTGATTTTGAAAGACAAGCCTATACAGCCTGCCACATTTATAACCGATATAACCGACTGCATATGAGGCAGCATCTCGTCTATCAAGATGCTGCAACTAAAAAGATGGGTAACAGAAAGAACAAAAATTTTCTCTTAGTTATTAAAGAATATCAGTAGGCGTACCTTCATAGACCTCAGCTGCCACCATCATGGTCTCTGATAAAGTAGGATGAGGATGTATGGTGAGAGCAATATCTTCTGCGGTAGCACCCATTTCTATGGCAAGGGCAGCTTCTGCAATTAAGTCACCGGCATGCTGTCCTACTATACCCGCACCAATCACAAGGCCATCAGGTGCACATAACAATTTGGTCAGGCCCTGCGTGCAATTCAGTGACAGAGCACGGCCATTGGCTGCCCAAGGAAAGATTGCTTTTTTATAAGGTATGTCTTTTTTAGCAGCTTCTACTTCAGTGACACCCACCCAAGCTATTTCAGGATGGGTATAAGCGACCGACGGTATACAACGCGCATCATTAAAATGTTGCTTTCCTGCTATGACTTCAGCAGCTAAACGTCCTTCATAGGTCGCTTTATGCGCTAGCATGGGCTGCCCCACAACATCACCAATCGCATAAATATGGTCCAAATTCGTTCTCATTTGAGAATCTACAGTAATAAATCCCTTAGCATCGATGGAGACGTCTAATTTTTCTAACCCTAATCCTTGGATTTGTGGGCGACGTCCCACGGCGACTAGAATAAAATCATATTTTATAGCATCTTTTGGTGCTTGTTCACCTTTAAAGCTGACCCATACACCGTCTTTTTTCGGTTCTACTTTTGCGACAGCAGTATTCAATAATATTTGATGGTACTGCTGACTCATCGTCTGAAAAAGAGGCTTGACAAGATCAGCATCCGCACCGGGTATAATTTGTGGCATGGCTTCTACAATCGTAACTTCCGTACCCAAGGCATGATATACAGTCGCCATTTCTAGACCAATAATACCGCCACCAATGATTAACATTTTTCCCTGAGTTTGTTTTAAATCCAAGGCGCCTGTTGAATCCATAATTCTTGGATCTTTAGGGATAAACGGCAATTGAACTGGCCATGATCCCGTTGCAATAACAGCATGCTCAAACTCAATAGTAGCCTGCTTGTTATGGTCGGCGCCCTGGATGGATAATTGATGGGGTGAGATAAATTCCCCTCTTCCTGTCACCACCTCCACACGACGCTTTTTAGCCATAAATTTTAATCCAGCCGTTAATTTGTTAACGACCGCATCTTTAGAGGCACGTATTTTATCAAGGTTGATCTTAGGAGACGAAAAGTCCAAGCCTAGTGCATCGGCATTTTTAGCATCATGAATCAATTGCGCCACATGCAGCAATGCTTTAGAAGGAATACAACCAACATTCAGGCAAACTCCACCGATGACGGGATATTTTTCTACGAGTA
Organism: Coxiellaceae bacterium; assembly: GCA_014238325.1. Lineage (GTDB taxonomy): Bacteria > Pseudomonadota > Gammaproteobacteria > Coxiellales > Coxiellaceae > JABABH01. The sequence goes on from JABABH010000040.1 coordinate 9,666, forward strand.
TGACTTTTTTGCCTAAAGCTGCTGCCCGAAAAGCTGCCGCATAACCACCAGGTCCACTTCCAATCACGACTAATTCAGTTGTCATGGTTTGCATTGATTTCCCCCCACAGCCTGGATAAAAATTATAATAATAAGGTACGTATTTCCCGCAATCGCTCTGTTAAGTAGACGGCGAAACGGGCCCCTTCCGCACCATCGATAACTCGGTGATCATAAGACAAACTCAAAGGCAACATCAGTCGTATGCTGCTATTTCCAGATCGATCTAAGACCGCTTTCCGTTGTGTTTGTGATATGCCGAGTATAGCTACTTCGGGTGCATTGATAATGGGGGTAAAACCCATACCACCGATA
>JABABH010000041.1 GCA_014238325.1 Coxiellaceae bacterium
AAGAGTTTGTCTGTGGTTGCAGAGGAGTATCTTGCTGATATGAGCTGGGATCATATGCTATTCAGTTATCATGGATTGCCCGTTCGCTCCTTAAAAGCGATAGGATGTTTTAAGCCGCGATGTGCTTCAAAACCTTGCCCCATGGGTCCTGATTTTAATCAGGATTGTTATCGTGCACAGTGTTATAAAACTTCCTATTTATTAGCCTCAACATTAGGTTTATCATCCAGAGAATATACGGTAACCTTTCAGTCTCGTTTGGGTTGGGCGCCGTGGATACCTCCCTATACCGACGTCGAGTTGCCTCTGTTGGCGCAACGGGGTATTAAAAAACTGGCCGTGATGTGTCCTTCATTTGTATCCGATTGTTTGGAAACTTTAGAAGAAATTGGAATCAGGGCACGAGCGAGCTGGAAAGCATTGGGGGGTACATCCTTTCAATTGGTGCCTGCGTTGAATGCGCACCCAGTATGGGTGCAGGCCTTATGTGAGATACTGGATACGAGGAAAAAAGATGTCTACGATCGTATTAGCTACGAGTAATAGAGGTAAGCTGGCTGAGATTCAGTCTTCCTTATCTTTTTTGCCCATTACCTGGGTTTCTCAAGCCCAGTTCTCCGTGTCGGATGCGGAAGAAACAGGCATGACTTTTGTAGAAAATGCTATCTTGAAAGCGAGGCATGCCTCTCAGCATACGGGACTCCCAGCTTTGTCTGATGATTCTGGCTTGATGGTTCCTGCTTTAAATCAGGAGCCTGGTATTTATTCGGCACGTTATGCAGGGGAACATGCTACCGGTAAGCAGCATATAGAAAAGTTGCTATTAGCTTTGGATCGGAAGCCCAATGCTGATCGGCAGGCTACCTTATGGTGCGTGATGGTATTGATGCGGCACGCAACAGACCCGGTACCTTATATTTTTCAGGGTTGTTGGCGAGGTGAGATATTATCTGCACCTCGAGGGGAGCATGGATTTGGCTATGATCCGATTTTTTGGGTGCCTTCGCATCAGTGTAGTGCTGCCGAATTATCTCCTCAGGAGAAGAATCAGTTAAGTCATCGGGCACAAGCTATGAAATTATTGATAGCCTGTTTGGAAAAAGGTGCTATCTAGGATTTGAGCTTATGGCTGTTCATTTTTTGTATCTTTTGATGTAAAAAAAGCATTTTCTGTGTATAATAGCATCTAAGGTTTGTTCTCATGAATGCTTATCCTATTTCTAAAATCTTCGTACAGTAAATTGATTTTATTGTATTTTTTCGACCTGTCTTTATACAGCTCTATAGGAAGTCAATCTTGGGTTATGGGTTGCATCGACCGTGCTGCAATATCATGCTTTGCCTAGAGAGTTGGTCTTGATGGTAGCTTATCGACGTTGAACTGAGGAATATTTATGACTGTATGGTTTCGATTATTATGTATGGGGTTGTCGATGCTGGCTGTCTTGCCCATGACAACGGAGGCACTAGGCGAGACTCAGACTGATACTTTCTCCTATATCAATCACATTACCTCTATTGATGTGAAGGGAGATGTTGATATCGTATTCAAGCATAAGTCCGTCTTTCAAGTCCGTGTAGGGCGTCAATCTGCGATGCCTGTGCATTTTTACGCGCATCGCCATACTTTGTATATCCAAGCCCCGAATACGTGCCTCTCGACCTCTCACTGTCTTTCTAGGCCTATGGTTTATATTGAAACTCCTGACCTCAACCAACTCAAGGCGGACGGTTCTATACGTGTGGTAGGAAAAAATATGGTCAGTCATGGTTTATCAATTCTTGCAGGAGGGTCGTCTCATATTCATTTATTCGGTCATATTATTTTAAATCATGTCCAAGGATCGGGACTCAGTCAGATAGATATCAGAGGTATTCGATCGACAGAGCTCTCTATTCATGCGACAGACCATAGTGCTATATGGTTATCCGGATACGCGAAACACCTAGCTATTCGTTTAAATCATGCGGCCATGTTCAATGGAGGGAAATTGCAAGGGCAGGATGTCCAAGTTCAGGTAATAGGGGAGGCCTCCGCTTTGGTCGTACCTATAGCAGCCTTGCACGCCTTTGTATCAGGAGCAGGGGTGGTATATTACAAGCAAGGTTGGGAAAATGGTCATCCACTGCCCCGCTTCCTAGGAGAATATACCAGCCAGCACGGCAACCTTTTCCCGATCACGGGCTAAAGGCTGCTATGAAAACAAGACACAGTGAACCAACAGAACGTGGTGGCAAACTGTAACCGCACTTTGCCACCACTAACCGCCATTAATTAAACGGGAATTAACGGGGGCTAATGCCATTCTAAAAGAAGAGGGCAAATCTGGCCAGTTAAATTTTACTCATGCTTAAAATTTAACCACAGTACAATAGTTCTTATTTTCGCTTAGGATGGATGCAGCTGTCACAGACACGTAATTCGTTCAGTATTTGAACATAAAAGGAGTAGAATTTAGGCTAGGGCAGTAGCGTAGCAAAAGTATTTGTGGCAGGAATTGCATTCGATATAGACTAAGAAACAACAAAGCTACCCAACGTTCTCTCAGAAAAGGTGAAAAAATATCGCACAGCTTGTACTTCACTAGACCAATATTTGCCATAAAACCAGTTAGATTAGGATGTCTGATAAGGAATAAAATTGGTTTGGATCCAGTCGAGGATCCTTTAATTTGACTTTTAGTGAAATTTAAAGTGAAATAAACAGACCGTGGTGACAAAGTGTAACCGCACCTTGCCACCACTAACCGCAATTAACTTAAGCGGAGTTAATCATGGCTAATGACATTCTACGAGATGAGGCCAATTCTGGCCAGTTAAAACTACACCATGGTTTAAATTTCACCACATCACAGTCGGCCTTATTTGCGCTTAGAACGGATGTAGGGGTGATAGGTATGCAATTTCGTGTAATATTTGAACATTTTGTAATGGCCGTACTTCCCCAAGTACGCTCAAGCATGCGTGCTACATTATGGGATGTTCTCTGACATGCACGGCCTTCGTTGCCTTAAATTATGGGATAGTGACAACTCATTAGCCGAGCGGTGGAGCAATCGTCATGAAGCTGACTTATTTTTAAACAAAATGGATGGATTAATTCTTGATTGTTTAGAATTTGATATCATTGAATCATTTATGTCACTAAATCTAAGATTCGGGTGTAAATCCTTTAATCTAGATTTGATGCTCCAC
>JABABH010000042.1 GCA_014238325.1 Coxiellaceae bacterium
ACCAGTTCCACCACTTCGGCGTGGACATTAAATATTCGAGGGTTAATAGGGTTACGTGCATCTGGACCCACAAAAAAACGCTTTTATTTCCTTGCAGACGCAGGCACAGGTGATTGCACGGTATGCACTGAATGAGCTGGATTCGCTAATTCATAACGCTTGGAAGTCACCATGCGCGTTAAACTGATACTGGTCACTGCAAATAAAATCGCAAATACAATCGTGAGTTTCAACAAAAATGGCAAAGCACCTGCGCTACCAAACATGGTATTAGAGGAACCGCTTCCAAAAGCCGCTCCTAAGCTCGCTCCCTTACCTTGCTGCACTAATATGAATGCAATTAAAAAAATACCAATGAGTACATGTAAACTTAAGAGAATTGACCACATATTTTTATAATCTCTAAAAAATTTTGAGCGGATAAAGATGCACCACCGACTAACACACCATCAATATCAGGCATTTGAATGATCCCTGCCACATTCTGCGGTGCAACACTCCCCCCATACAAAATTTGTAACTCTTCTGCCCATGCCTGATCATACTCTCGAACTTGTGATCGAATGGCTGCATGCACGGCTTGCGCTTGCTCAGGAGAGGCCTGATGCCCCGTACCAATAGCCCATACGGGTTCGTAAGCAATCACCGAACGTCTAACCGATGGAGTATGATCCACTAGCTCGACTATCGCTGCTAACTGCTTTTGAATAACAGCTTGTGTTTCACCCGCACAGCGCTGCTCATCGGTCTCCCCCACACATAATACCGGGATTAATCCAGCTTGCAAGACTCGGTTAAATTTATCCGTAATACAGGCATCCGTTTCCCGGTACCAATGGCGCCGCTCAGAATGCCCCACTAACACATATTGGCAGGAGAAGTCTCGAAGCATCTCTGCCGAAATTTCACCCGTATACGCACCCGAGTCTGCACTATACTGGCATACATTTTGTGCACCTAGCAAAAACGAACCACCCGTCAAGGCATGTTCACAGGCTTGCAAAAAAATATAAGGAGGACAAATCACTCCCGTTACACTTAATTTTTCATAAACATCAATAGATTGTAAGCCTTTCAATAGAGCCGTCACGCTATGACGAGAACCCTTCATCTTCCAATTACCGATCACTAATCGACGTCGCATCATGCCATGCCTTCCCCTAATTATTTTGAAATAAAAATAATACCTGTAATCTTGACCTGTTAAAAGACTCGTTCTTTAAAAAATATCCTGATGCTGAGAAGGCAGAAGCATGGCATATTTAAGACACCTCTTGAGTCACCAGCTATAGGTTAAGATAGGCAACGGATGGAAAACATGATCGATCGCCCCATGGGGCTTGCTTCGATCTCCCATATCGGCTATCTTTGCGTACCGATTTTCTAGAAATATATCGGGTGCTTAGCTCAGTTGGTAGAGCGTCGCCCTTACAAGGCGAATGTCGGGGGTTCGAATCCCTCAGCACCCACCATAGCTTGATGAATCTACAATATCTTGTAAGCGTCTTGATATGCGTTTATGCTAAACAGCATTAAAACAGGATCTAGCATTAAGGATATCCCTAGGCTATCCTGTTTATTAATCCTATCATGGGAGTGGTAGTTCAGTTGGTTAGAATACCGGCCTGTCACGCCGGGGGTCGCGGGTTCGAATCCCGTCCACTCCGCCACCATTTAGATGAAATAAAGGAGCCTTTCCATGTTGCAAAGCTTCCATGACCATATCAAGGGTTGGATTGCGGGACTCATCATTGGCGTTATTTCTCTCACTTTTCTGATCGGGGGTATTTTATTTTATATCGACTCCCCCCATTCTAGTAGCACCACCCTGGTCACTGTGAATGATCATACCATTACAGAACAACAACTACGCAACGCTTCTCAAGCACTACAGCACGCCTATGCTCGTGCCTCTAAGCAGCCCCTGACCGATGCCACGACGAAGCAACTTTCGCAATATGCTTTGCAAATGTTGATCACAAAATATATTTTACTGGATTTTGCTCATCAGCATGGCTTCCGAATCGGCCCTAAGCAATCCATTGGCTTCATTCGTTCCATACCCAACTTCCAAGAACAGGGACAATTTTCTCAAGCACGTTACCAGAGCTTCTTAAATAGTCATGCCTTAACCTCCACCGCATTTATCGCCCAAGTGTCATCAGATTTGCTCATGACACAGATAAAGCAAGCTATCGACAACAGCACCCTGGTACTGCCTAACGAAGTTAAACATATGTATGCATTGCAGCATCAAACCCGTAGCATTGAGTACGCTGAGATCCCAAGTGATCACTTCACTGGAAAAATCAGCACGCAGCAAGCGATCGAGAGCTATTATCAAACCCATCAAGCCCAGTTTGAGGTGCCTGAACAGGTGAGCATCGCCTACTTACTTTTATCTCCTAAGGGATATAAACACGATGAATTTGAAAAAATAGTTTCCCAACTCGACACACTCATCTATACCAATCCGACCAGTCTAGCACCTGCATCTGCTGCACTGCATCTGCCCATTCAAACCTCCCCCTTATTCACACGTCAAGGCACTAAAACTGGCATCACAGCTGAACCCACTGTATTAACAGCTATTTTTAGTCGCGACGTCCTAAAAGAGGGTAATAACAGCGAACTGATCAACTTAGAGGATGGTCGCACACTCGTTTTACGTATCCAAAAACATCAGGCTCGTCATGCTAAACCACTAGAGGCTGTCAGCACGATCATTCAACAAAAACTCACCCAAGCGTCTGCACAGGTGCAAGCAGCACTATTCGCCCAGACCTTAGAAGCTGATCTCCAACATACTTCATGGATCGAGCTCAAGCAGCGTTACCCCTTTATGCTCTATCGATCCGTGGAACATCTCTCTCGTGGTGCCACCTCTGTACCCAAAGCTATACTGACTGCGGCTTTTGCTCTAGACTTGGGGGGGAAAAGCACAACATCCGTCGTACTTGACAATAATAATACCGCTATTCTGCATTTAACCCATATAGCATGGCCCGATTGGAAGAGCGTATCCAGCCAGGATAAAGCACGACTTGCCAGTACCATGAAACAAACACAGGGAAATTTGCTTTACGCTTTCTTTATCAGCAGCGCACGTGACCAGGCACATATTCGATACCACGTTACGCCTCATCAAAAAACACAGGATCAGTGACCGATGACGGCCACCACTGTGACTTAAGTTAAACTTGAAATCAGCATAAAGGATTAAAAGCCATCAGCCAGGCGAGATAAAAAAGGACCGTATCGACGGTCCTTTTTTAATCCAGAAGGGCTGTCCGGCATCCTTGCCTTATATGTTCATCCCTAAACAAAATAGCCCCGTTTTCTAGCTAAAAAAGATAGCCAGACGTTGTATAGCGAGCTTAATAAGAGCATCATCAAACTTCCTTGTTTGATATAGAGCATTCACTCCACCATATCCTTATGGCACCTATCCCCTTTCAAACTCTTGCATCCCCCATTAAGGGGACCTTAAATATATCATTAGAGGTATTTGAACAGAAGATAGGCGAAAGTGCTTTAAAGAGCAGCATCCATAACCATTCAGAACAAATCTAAAAAAAATTAGTATTTTCAAGTAATTAATAGGGAGTTCGCGACACAGACAACTGGAAATTATAGGAATATCTGATGAAAATTTGAGACAATGCTCACAAAAAACTCATGCTAACGCTCACACGATTCCGATTGAGCAAACGCAGGTTACGAGTATTTTTGTAAATGTTTTAGAAGAATAGCATAACCGTCATAGAATGGAAGGGGCAATAGAAAATAAAATTTATCCCAAGGAAAATTATCAGGACGGCCCTAGATAAAATCGGTCTATAGCTATCCGTAACCCACCTAAGCCCCTAACGCTTAAGCAATTTTCAGGTATCTGAAAGGAGCCCTCCTGCTGCAGGCCCGGTCGAGACTGCTACAATTTTAGGATGATCCCAAGGCCCTGTCACCTGATAGCGACGCTCTGCTACTTTATTGATATGCGAGGCAAACATTTTATTTAAGATCCAGGCCATCACTCCCGCAATAGGCCCACCCGCGAGCCCAACCATTAAGGGCAGACTGGCTGTTAGGTTCGGCACAATTTTTAGGTCTATATGATATTGTTTGTGAACGATATCCGCCGTGCCTTGCATATATACCCAAGCCGTATCACTGTCTAATCCTACCTTCTCAAGCTGTAATTCACCGTGAGATAAAGATACCTCACCTTCTAGAACACTGAATATTAAACCCTTTTTTCCTAAAACCGTTAGATGCATCGGTAATTCTGGTAAATTAAACAATCCTAAAAATTGAATCAAACCCAATTGAGATTGTGCATGTGCATCCAGACCAGTAAATGCACCATGTTGAAATTTGAAAGCGACTTTGCTCTCCAAACTCGCCAGTGAAAATTGCGTCGGAAATCCCTTCCAGCCCAATGAAAAGTGCCCAGACCCCATACCCTGCTGAATATCTGTACTCATACCCCAATATTTCAACATAGTGCCCAAGTTTTGACTTTTAAAATAACCAGAGGCTGTCGTTTTCCATTGTTTATTTTGATATTGGATACCTCCATCTAACATATCAATATCGATCAACGGATTCACCACTGTGAAATAATCCATATGAATGCCTGCTGATGTGGGGGATAACTGAAACTGCAAAGCACCTATACGCTTGCTTCCATAGCGTAAATCTTTTACAGACACAGCTAATGCTGGCAAATTCAGCCATAATAAGGGAGATACTTTTATCGGTATCGCATGCTGCTTAGAAGATAAACTGGGCCAATACAGATACTGAAAGTGCGCTAACCAGCGCCCTTCTGCATGAGGCACTTCAATCTGCCCAGAGATATTTGGACTCTCGATCTTCCAGTAAGACGCCGTAGCAGTCCTTCGCATATCCACTGCCAAATGAGCCAAAGCGTATCCCCCAATATAGGTATGATCCAACAAAACATGCACCCCTCTCAAACTCAAGCCAGATATCGGTGAGACATTCGTCCGGGATGATGAAAAATAATGACTCAAAATTAAAGTATCTAGCTGAGCGAGCCTGCCCGTCACTAATAATCCTGGTGCTGTCATATCCTTTGCCACACCTGCGCCAAAATGTAATTCACCCGAAGCAAAGCGCCAGTGATTATGATCTGATATTAATTGAGCAACCCATGATAGACGATGACTTTCAGAAAAACGTGAGAGCAATCGATGATCGTTGAGCTTAACTGTCAGATGTATGGGTCGCACTTCATTCGCCTTTTTGTCAAAAGGCGCTGGCAAGCTAGAGGCCAGCCCTCGTAAATCACTCACGATACTCAACTGCTTTTCTTGCAAGGGCGAATGTTGGAAAATAGTCAATAATGCACGGTATGCTGTACGTCCCTTTAATCCTGTCATCACGAATTTGGGAACCATGCCTTGCAAAGCATCAGGCCCTATCAACCCACCCACATTAAACTGCAAGGCTGATTGACCGTGCTTCTGAAGGGTGTTGATCGTCACCGTTAAAGGCGATGTCGGAGAAAATTCACCCCTAATCTGGTGCGCTGATAAGGATGCATTCGTAAAATCGATACGCCCCTGTATTTTTTTTATCACCATCTGAGGCCACTGATCAAATGATAACTGACCTTGGTGCATGACAATGCTGCCTTTTATCGTAGGTGCCTGATGATCCGTATGCGTTAAAGGGAGAGCAAGTATAAACTGCAAATCCATAGGGCCACTCATCTGCATATGGGAAAACTGCTGTTTGAATGCCAGTGGCGTGGATCCTAAGAATTTCAGTCCGCGACTTAGGGTAGAATGCGCGTGTCCGGATATGTTCAGCATCGGGTGCCTGATATCTGGAATATCCATGAGCACATAATCAAGTGGATTACCCTCTAGACTACCACTTTGTAAATGGATAGCTAGATGATCATGGCGCCATTGCACACCTACCTTTGCTTGCTTTAATAGAGGCCAGTCAGCATGATAGCGCACCTTGAGATGCTCCAAGTTTGCCGTGATATCGAAGCTAGGATCTGCCCAGAAGCGCCCATCAAGAGGCCCGTTAAATTGCCATTTTCCATCGGCTATACGACCTGCCAAAACAGCTGAATGCAGCCACGCACCCCATCGCGCATGCGTTCCAGTGGAAGGGAAATACGACTGAAGTTGCCTCAAGTCGTCCATCGAAAAGTTGCTGGTTACGGATAGGTGTGGCGGACCAGCCTTAGGCCACCATAATACGCCATCTCCCTGCCCTTTGAAGTGAGTATCGTCAAAAAAAGCTCGCAGCATATGGAAGCGCCAACCTGTAGGTTGATGCTCCCAATCCATTGAGCTTTGCATCACCTTAACCACTCGCGTTTGTTTTCCTAATAACGGTAGACTGACGAGGCTATGCTGCGCATGCCAGGTGAGCTGACCGTGGTCGGGAAATAAGTTCAGCCGCCCTGATACATGGTTAATTTGCCATGAGTCATGCTTTATTGCCAAATTTTTGAACTCTGTCACGAGATGATAGCTAGCTGATTGCCCCAATACGCCGGGGGAATACCTAAGCAACAGATGCTGGATATCCCCTACTGGATGCCACTGCTGCGACAACGCCAATATATGCTGGTCTATCGGCATGTTCACCAACCGGCTAAGCTTTTTTATTTCATTCAAGCTGCTATCATCAAGCTTCAGATTCAAAATTGGTCTGCCGCTACCATATTGCCATTGCAATTGAAAACGCCACGCAGGCCAGTGGATGCCATTTACGGTCATCTTTAAGGGATGAGCAGATAGCCTCCATCCTTGTTTCTCCTTGTGCCAATCGACACGACCTTTGATTTGGTCTATGGAT
>JABABH010000043.1 GCA_014238325.1 Coxiellaceae bacterium
TATCCGGGTTTAAAACTCAGGGGTCATAGCACTGGGATAGGAGTGGAGGCGGCGGGAATCGAACCCGCGTCCGGAAATGATCTACTTTCGAGCCTACATGCTTAGCATCGTCAATATTTTAGCTCATCATGACTCGACGTGCAGAAGACATGATAAGCGAGTCCTGCAGTTTAACCATCAAGTCATGGACCATGCTTGATAGCGAGTTTATATATTATGACCATTAGTCAGCACCTATAAACCAATGCTGGTAATGGAAGAAGCTATAGTTTAAGCGTAAGCTTCTTGGAGATAATTACTATCGTTTGCAACTATCTATTTACAACTGATGGATTAACGAGCCTTCGTTGCCGGCTCGACATGCCTCTTAAGCTTTTCTATCTACGTCGAAGCCTAGTCGCCCCCCTATTCGTATGAATTAAGCAGAATGTATTTCTGCCTACGTAGTATACCTGATATATTGCGATGAATCAATGGAAATTTTATAAATTAATCAATGAGTTATAATATTAAGTTATCAGTTGCGCCGCCCTTTGAGTACGTATTGCTTCTCTCTTTCCCAATCACGTTGTTTGAGTGTTTGTCGCTTGTCATGTGATTTTTTCCCTTTTCCTAAGGCGATAGAGAGTTTGACCCGCCGGTTATGCCAGTGGAGATTTAATGAGATAACCGTATACCCTTGTTGTTGTACCGCAGTGAACAGTTTGCTGATTTCTCGTGCTTTGAGCAGTAGTTTGCGACTGCGCTGAGGGTCAGCATGAACATGCTCTGCAATATTAGGGAGAGGCGTTATATGCCCGCCAATCAACCAAGCTTCACCAGCCTTAAAGATGACATAGCTATCGCGCAATTGTACGCGATTTGCACGTATGCTCTTTATTTCCCAGCCGGTTAAGACTAAACCCGCTTCCAGTTGTTGTCCAATATGGAAATCATGGTATGCTTTTTTGTTGGTTGCAATGATGTTGGGTGCGTTTTTCTTACTCATGGTCCCAGCATAGTATCATAATCTGTTGCTATGGTTTGTCGGAGGTAAACTATACCATGCCAAGTATTAATAAGAGCCAAGTGGTGCCTTATACTTCGAAGCAAATGTATGACTTAGTGAATGATGTGGGTGCTTATCCTGAGTTTGTCCCATTTTGCGTCGCTAGTCACGTTCATGTTAACGCTGAAGATGAATTACAAGCGACACTTGAGTTTGCTCGCGGCGGATTTCGTAAGTCTTTTAGTACACTGAATCGTTTGCGACCCGATAAAATGGTCGAAATTCGTTTAATAGATGGGCCCTTTAAGCACCTAGAAGGTTTTTGGTGCTTTGAGCCTGTGGGAGAAGGTTGCCGCATTTCATTGGATTTAGAGTTCGAATTCTCTACCCGTCTGTTAGCGACTTTGTTTGGCCCTATGTTTCATCAACTTGCTTTAATGTTGGTCGATGCATTTTGTAAGCGCGCAGAAATGGTTTACGGAGATACCACGCAGCAGCATTTATCGTGATGGACGTGAGCATTGCCTATGCGACACCCCTGCAACAGTGGGAGCTCCTACTGACCGTTGAGGATGGTTGCACTGCAGCTTGGGCTATTCAGCGTTCTGGTATTGTATTAAAGTGCCCGGAAATTGATCTAGTGAAGGGTAAAATTGGGGTTTATGGTCGAAAGGTTGCCCTCGATTATCCGTTGCGTGATGGAGATCGCGTTGAGATATATCGTGCCTTAAAAATCAGTCCAAAGCAGGCACGTTTACGTCGGGCGATAACCTTAAAAAACCAGAAGACGATATGAGGTCCCACAGGTAGTCAAAGTTATTGACCCGTTGCCTGATCGGATGGTTGATGCACATGCTCGGTGGGCGTTGGAGGCGTTGGGCCAGGAGTAATGGGCAGAGGTGGTGGTGGTTTGGGCAGAGAAGTCGTTAGAGGTGGCGGTGGAGGCACTGCTTCTGGTGACTTAGCCGACGTTATTTTGATAACGGGTGTGACCGGGACCAAATGGGGAGGCGGGGGTTGACCCGTCCAAAAACTTTCTACAACCTGATGATGCAATACAATGATTAATTTTGTTTTTTTAATAGGATGATTAGATTTTTTAAAGGTATAGACATAAATGATACGGTGGTTACGATAAGGATTAATGAGCAGTGGGCTGCCTAATAGTTGCTGTACTTGTCGAGATGACATGCCCCTATGGATAGCTTTGACCGTTTTTTTGGTCATGATGTTGCCTTGCTCTATATCAGGCTGATAGACACAGGCGGATAACATGAGCATAGCGGAACATGAACAGGCTAAAATTGCGTTACGACGAAAAATATGAATGTTTGTCATGAGTATAGGGCCGATTCTGACTAATGGTGATCCTATTATAGCGACAACCTTAGGTTTGAATCCAGTAAATCTCTTAGGCTAATGGCTTTCACCGTACCATTGAAGTAACTATACCGCTCGCGACTGAAGATGCGAAGTGGGTGATGGCGAGCGGTATACCTTTGTTTGGCTAGTGAAAAATAAAAGTTCGTTCAGCTACTTAAGGAGAAAATCGCGGTTTTCCCCTTAAGCATTCCCATCGCGACGAGTCACTTCAAGTGCATGCTTCGCACCTTGAAGTGGGATGGGTATAGTCATGTCATAGCATGATCGTATAGTATTTACTTATTGCGCTATAAGTCGGATAATTGTGTTTTTTCGTCCTATGTAGTTATCCGCTTTTCATGACATTGGAGCCTTGAGTGAGTCATAGACATTTGCGCCAAGCTGGACTAAAAGTCACGGTGCCGCGTGTTAAAATTTTAGAAGTATTAGAAAATGCAGAGCCTCATCATATGAGTGCTGAGCATGTGTATCGAAAATTGATCGCAATGGGGCAGGAAGTAGGATTAGCTACGGTGTACCGCGTCCTAACACAATTTGAAGAAGCCGCTCTTATCAAACGTCATAATTTTGAAAGTGGTCACGCTGTTTATGAAATTAACCATGGCAATCATCATGATCACCTCGTTTGTGTGCAATGTGGGCACGTCGAAGAATTTCTGGATGAGTTGATAGAACGGCGACAGGCGTTGATCTCTCAAGAGAAGCAATTTGAAATGCTTGACCATAAAGTGACGATATATGGCCGCTGTATTCGTTGCCAGTAGCATTTATGCGTGCGCTGTTACGATGAAACGATGGGCTTCCCCCATTCTAGCTTGTTGCGGAGTGTATCATAGTAGTTGTAGTCCTCAGCATGAATGAGGCAGAGTGGCTTTTCATAGGGTTGGATGTGGATAGTAAAGCCGGGCCCGATAGGTATCCGTGTTTGCCCATCACAGCTGATGAAAGGCTCGATATTGTGTGTTTCAGCGATCCTAATTTGAACAGTCTCATGGGAAGATACGACGATAGGACGGCTACTGAGCGTATGTGGAAACATCGGGACCAATACGATGGCAGGTAGCTGCGGATGTAGGATCGGTCCTCCTCCTGACAATGCATAGGCAGTTGAACCGGTTGGAGTAGCCACAATTAAACCATCAGCCCGCTGACTGCACAGAAATTCATGATTAATATAGGTATCAAACTCGATCATTTGAGGGGTTTGACTGGGGAGCAATACGACATCATTGAGGGCGACACTTTCTGCGACGATGGTGTTGTTATGGGTAATGCGGGCATGCAGTAAAAACCGCTGTTCTTTTTTATAGTGCCCTTGTAATATAGGATGAATTTTGTGGATTTCATGGGGATGAATATCCGTTAGGAAGCCTAAGCGGCCTTTATTAATGCCGAGAACGGGTATATTCTGAGCAACGGCGATATGAGCAGCATTGAGCAGACTGCCATCGCCGCCGACCACGATCAGCAAATCGGCTGCTTGGAGTTGTGCTGAAGCTGTGGGTGGAAAAGTGTGCTGTTCCGTTGCATGGTTCGCTTCGATAAAAACTTCGTGGCCTAAAGACTGCAAGTAATTTTGCACCTCGATGAGTGTTTTCGACAAGCTATCGACACCTTGGCGGCCCATTAAGGCGATGCGATGAAAAGTAACCGTTTGCATAGTACAGCGAGAATAGCATGACTAAATGACTGAGTGCACGTAGGTTGTGCTTTGGCGCTATCTTATTAAAATGGCATGCTTCTGCTTCATATAGGAGTTTGCACGTGGATAATAAAATTGACCATTATTGATAACAACACTTAATTTCATGGGAGGCGTGATGAATAAAGAATATAAAGATAATCCTCAAGGTTCATCAAAAAACAAATGGGAAGAGATGCAAAAAAAGCACCCATTACCCGATGCGAAGGTTCAAGGAGATGTCTCTTATGATGGTGAAAACCCAGTGGAAGCGGCTGTTGATGACAGCCATGCGTCACCATCCTCCTTATCGATGCCCGAGTCTTTAACTCGTGAGCAGTTACAAGAAAAATTCGTAGAGCTGGTAAAGCAGTTGAGTGAACAAAGAGAAAAGCGGCGGCTTGCAGAGATTGCGAAAGAAGAGGCGCTACGTATTTGTGCAGATTTGCAAAATAAGATTCGTCGGGAAGCGAAGGAGAGCGCGAAGCTTGTAAAGTTTTCGAATGAAAAGTTATGCACCAGTTTGATGCCTGGCATGGATGCTTTGAAAAGTACTGTGCAGAATGCTGAAGAGAATAAGCTGTCTGATTCGCGTGATGCCATGATGAAAATCGTGGATAATCTCGCTGCAACTCATGGGGCTGAGTGGCGTGCGGCTCTAGATCAGGTGGCCGAAAAGATAGCATACATACTTGATTTGTCTAAAGAGGCGAGTAAGGGTATTTGTTTGACATCCGACTTATTTCAAGAAACTTGGTCTGAGTATGGACTTAAAGAGATTGCTCCGAAGCGTGGTGATGCATTTGATCCTCGATTACATGCAGCGCTATCGCTGCAAAAGGAACCAGGTATGCTGCCCGATACTATTGTGACTGTCATGCAAACGGGTTATCAACTTCATGAGCGTGTCTTACGTCCTGCTAGGGTAGTAGTCTCAGCAAGTTGATGTGATCTGCGCCAACCACCTAGGCGAGGAGTTTCTCTCCTCGCCGTACTCAAATGGTCGCGTTACCCTCTTAAATGTCCTCGTTCATTTTCTAAACATCCTATAGCTGTAGTCGTTGCAGTGTTCAATCATCGTTTATAGGAGCGAAAAAATTGAGCAAGGTACGAGCGTTCTATGAGATGCTGTGTTACCGTCGGCTTATTTTCAAAATAAGTTATAATGACTACATGGAATGAGGACCTATGCGCGAGAACAAAAAATTACCGGCGAGTATGGATTTATCTACCGATCCACCGCGATTGCAGTGTGCTGGAAATTGGACCATCACACAGATAGCTCGCCTTCAGGCTCAATGGTTAGAACTTAAATCTCATATTCACGTGGATGCTGCTGTGATTCAGGTCGATGGTAGTCGTATTGGTGTGATGGATAGCACAGGTGCCTTATTTTTTCAGGACATGATGAAAACCTTGGGAGGGTTGCAAGATCAGCCTCCAGCTGTGCTGGGTTTGAATAAGCAATGCCAATCTTTACTCGATTTGATCGCGTTAAAACATGAAGTCATACATGAGCAGCCTGTCCAACGATTAAGCTCACCAACCTTATTATACCAACTGGGTGTATGGACAGTGGTAAAATGCCAGGTAGGATTTAATCTATTGAGCTTTGTGGGTGAATTATTTGTTCGCTTCGTTGAAACGCTTAAAGGATTCCGCCATTTGTCTTGGGCGGCTGTCTGTCGAATCATTGCTGAGGCAGGTTGTGCTGCATTACCACTGGTAGGATTATTAACTTTTTTAGTCGGTATTGTCTTAACCTATCAAATTGCGATTCAATTAAGTGTTTACAACATGAATATCTTTATTGTGGATATTACAGGCATGGTCATTTTAAGGGAATTCGGTCCATTGATTACAGCTATTATTGCTGCTGGAAGAACCAGCACGGCCTTTGCTTCAGAAATTGGTACGATGGTGGTGAACGAAGAAGTAGCAGCATTACGTACGATGGGTTTGTCGTCCATACAGCAATTAGTCTTGCCTAAATTATTAGGCGTTTTAATTGCTTTTCCTTTGTTAACGATATGGGCAGATGCCTTTGGAGTGCTCGGTAGTATGTTGATGAGTAATGTCGAAATGGACATTAGTTTTCGCCTATACTTAGAGCGCTTTGAAGAGACTATTTCGGTGCAACAATTTTTGTTAGGCATGGTGAAAGCTCCTATATTTGCATTGATTATTGCTATCGTCGGATGTTTTCAAGGATTCTCAGTAGGAAAAACAGCTGAAAGCGTGGGGCGGCATACGATGCAGAGTGCTGTACAATCTATTTTTTTAGTGATTATTGTGGATGCTTTATTTTCTCTTTTAGCAAGTTGGTAGAAGCTATACCTATGGCACCAAAACCTAAGTCTTCAAAAATATTGCTCGATATTGCGGAGTTACGATCTTATTTAGGTGGAATGTGGGTGCATGATGGATTAAATCTATTGGTGTACGCTAAAGAAATTGTCTCGCTTATTGGTTTTAGTGGATCAGGAAAAACAACTTTATTAAATAGTATCTTAATGCTTCAAAAACCGGTGTCAGGCACGATTCGCGTTTTTGGGCAAGCGATTATTGATTGTACTGAAAGTGAAGCATTTGCAGTGCAACATCGTTGGGGCGTGATGTTTCAAAACTCTGCTTTATTCAGCTCCATGACCGTATTAGAAAATATTATGTTTCCTTTTCAAGAAATTGAGGGTGTGCCGCTTGCCTTGCAGAGAGAGGTAGCATTTTTAAAATTAATGTTAGTGGGTTTAGATACTCACTGTGCTTTAAAATATCCTTCAGAATTAAGCGGCGGGATGAAAAAACGTGTCGCCTTAGCTAGAGCCATTGTTTTAGATCCCGAGCTGGTCTTTTTGGATGAGCCTACCACAGGTTTGGATTTCAAGAGTGCAGGAGAAATGGATGATTTAATACTGGAGTTGAGAGAGCAATTAAATATCACATTTTTTATGATTACGCATGATGTCGATACGTTATGGCGTGTTCCAGATCGCGTTATTTTCTTAGGAGAAGGTAAAGTATTAGCGGCTTTACCGATGTCTTCTTTGGTTTTAGAAAAGCATCCTGTTATTCAAGATTATTTTAATGGCACCCGTGCGGCCGCACGCATACAGAGAGGCGAGCAGCATGGGGGGTAAACCGAATTATGCTTTAGTCGGTTTGTTTGTAGTGACCTTAAGCTTTCTGATGATCGTCCTTATTTTTTGGTTAACTGCTTTTAAGCACCATGAATCGTATAATACTTATGTGATTTATATGCACGAAGAAATTTCCGGTTTGAATCTTGATGCACCGGTGCGATATAATGGTGTGAAAGTAGGTTATGTTTCATCCATTCGATTGAACCCGAACGATCCTCAACAAGTGATATTACAGTTAAAGGTTCGTACAGGTACTCCCATTACCACCAGTACCATTGCCTCTTTAAAATCCGAGGGTGTGACGGGTGTTGATTATATTGGTTTAAAAGCTTTAACCCCACAAGCACCTTTATTGGAAAAGACATTAGAAGAACCTTATCCGGTCATTCCATCAGAGCCGTCTTTTCTTGTAAAATTGGGCACGACGCTACAACAAATTACAAAAACGATTAAGGATGTTGGAGATAGTATTAAAAAAGTGTTGTCTCCATCCAATCGTCATGCGGTGGACGAAATTCTAGGGAATGCCGCTCATCTCTCTCATGACTTAGCTCAGGGACTACCGCCGCTGATGACCGATACGCGGGTGATTGCGAATGGTTTAGCTGTGCAAGTGATGCCTCAAGCTGAACAAAGCATGGATCGATTCAACGACTTACTGCTGAATATCCAAACCCTAATAGAAGAGCTTAAGCGTCATCCCTCGAGCTTAATACGAGGACGTTATCCTATGAAAAAAGGTCCAGGAGAAAAAGAAAGCCGATGATATCAGTGTTGTTATTCCGTCGATTATTAGAGCGATACCTTAGCATAGGGCTGATGTGGGTTGTGAGCTTGATCTTATTGATGGGATGCTCGCCTATAAAAGTAGCCCCCCTATCTACTTATGTACTAGAGGAAGGTCATACGAAAAAACACATTGTGCAAACCCAGACGAACTGGACCCTATTGGTCTCTCAACCAGTCTCGAATCCAGGTTATCGTAGTTCCGCCATGCGATATGTTGTTAAACCTTATACTTTACAATCCTTTGCGGATAATCGCTGGGTGGCGCCTCCTGGCAGTATGCTGGGCTTGATCATAGCTCATACCTTAGCAAGGCGAGGGTACTTCCATGCCGTTGCTTATCCGCCATTTGTAGGTTTTTCAGATTATCGTTTGGAGACTCGGCTCGTGAAATTGCAACAAGAATTTCTTCTGCCGGTGAGTCAGGTACGACTCGTCGTGCAGGTGGTTTTATTGAATAATCACCAACACCGTGTGCTGGCAACGCGTCGTTTTTCTGTTTTAGTGCCTGCGCCAGCCAACAATCCTGTAGGTGGTGTGAGAGCCTCAAATCAAGCGACTGCGTTAATCAGTCAGCGTATTGGGGATTTTTGCGTGGATGTAATAGCACATAAGCATACGTTATCGCATCGATAACCATTGTCGGATTCATCTTTATTGTTTATGCTGTGTGCTCGAGAAGGGGGTTGAGTTATTGGTGTAATTAGTGTTCAATAAGCGTTTTTATTTACATAATCAGTTGGTTAATTTTTGAGTCTATCGGGAATGTCGTGGGTCACCGTGACACCTATTCAGATAGGCCTGCGAGAGTGGCGGAATCGGTAGACGCGCTGGATTTAGGATCCAGTAGGTAATCCCTGTGAGAGTTCGAGTCTCTCCTCTCGTACACTAGATCAGCTTTTAGTGGGGAATAGTATGGTCTCATCTATAGAAAACTTGGGTGGTTTAAAACGACGTATTGTAGTTCAGGTGCCTGCGGAAAAGTTCGAAAGTGAGTGTGAGGCTCACATGAAAAAACTTTCAAGCAAGGCAAAAGTGCCTGGATTTCGTGTGGGCAAGGTGCCTAAGAGGATTCTAGAGCAACGGTATGGCACAGACTTGTTGAAAGAAGCCGTGACGGCATTACTGCAACCTGAATTAGAGTCAGCACTGACTGAGCATGATGTGAACGTTGCGGGTCGCTGGGAAGTGCCTAAAGTGATCCAAGCTGCTCGTGGCAAGGCATTGGAATACAGCGTAGAGTATGAGGTTTATCCAACCTTTACGCTGAATAGCATGGAAGGGGAAGAAGTGCTTCGCTATTCTGCTGAGGTGACAGAAGAAGACTTAGACAATATCGTTAAAGAGTTACGTGAGAATGCAGGAGAGTGGACACCGGTAGAGCGTCCTGCGGCGATGGGTGACCGTGTTATAATAGATTTTGAAGGAAAGGTGGATGACCAAGTTTTAGAATCAGAGAGTGATAAGGAAGTAGAAATTGTGCTGGGTAAGGGACTCTTGGTACCGAATCTTGATGAAGGTGTCGTTGGCATGCAACTCAATGAAATACGCGATATCTCTGTTCATTTTCCGGACGACTATCCTGACCAAGGTTGTGCTGGGAAGGAAGGTAATTTTAAAGTGACCTTGCACCAGCTTGAGGAGGTAGCGCTGTCCCCTATTAATGATAATTTTTTTACAACCGTTAACATTCCAGCTAAGGATGAGGCATCCTTGCGTCGTTATCTGCGTAAAAAAATGGAAGATCGCGTTGCGACGGAATTAAGCTTCCACTTTAGGCGGACTACATTGACCTTATTATCTAAACATAATCCTTTTGATCTTCCAAAAAGTCTGGTGGAACAACAAACAGAGTTATTGCTCGAGAATGCAAAGCGTCGCATGATGCAATTACTCCGTAATACAGAACTATCAAGGGAAATATTGGATAGCCCTCTTTTTAATGCGCAATCTTATGACGATCAGGCAAGAGAGCGAGTATGCTTTGGTATTTTAGTAGGTGCACTGATTCGGCAATATGATCTTACCATAGGCGA
>JABABH010000044.1 GCA_014238325.1 Coxiellaceae bacterium
CAGTTTTTTCGTAAACGGCGCCGATAACGCTACACCTTTCTCTGTGACATGGGACAGTCTTGAAAGGAGTTCCCTGTTCATCTTGCCATCTCAGCTATTTGTTTGTATTATTGTCCTGACGATGCGGGGTGGAGCAGTTTTGCAGCTCGTCGGGCTCATAACCCGAAGGTCGTAGGTTCAAATCCTACCCCCGCTACCAAACCCTCTTAGGGTTTTAATAATAAGGGCTTTGTGCCCTTTTTTATTTTGAGAAGCAGGTGGCGATTGGAGTTAAAAAATATCTTAACGCAAGCAGTAGCAGCCCTGGGTTTTGAATTTTTAGGGTACGATCGTCAGGGCCGAGTCTTGCGAGTCTATGTTGAACAGCTGTCAGGCGTTGGAATTACGCTAAGCGATTGTCAACGTATCAGTCGGCATGTCGGTGCTGTGCTAGATGTTGAAAGCAGCATCAGAGGGCCTTATGCTTTAGAAGTATCTTCTAAAGGTGTGGATCGATTGTTTATACGTCGACATTATGAGCACCATATTGGTCATGAATTGAAGATTAAACTATATCTTCCTCGAGAAGAGAAGCAACGCCATTACAAAGGTCAGATTCAGCGGGTTCTGGAACAAGGATTTTATTTGCAAGTAAATGAAGCAACCATTTTTTTTAATTTCAACGAGGTGGATCGCGCGTATATCGTGTCACATTAATGTCGAGTAGCTATCGATTTTAATGAATGCGATGTGTTTGAATGACTAACCCAGGCGATATGCGAGCTCTGATGGGGAGATTGAAACCTGCAATGGGATGAATGAGATTATATGAATAAAGAAATTTTATTACTCGTAGACTCTATATCGAATGAGCGTGGATTGCTGAAAGAAGCTATTTTTGAGGCAATAGAAGCAGCTTTAGCTGTGGTAACAGCTAAAGGTTATGAAGAAGAAATTAGTGTGCGTGTGAGCATGAATCGTAAGACAGGCGATTATGACACCTATCGCACTTGGACGGTATTAGAAGACGACGATGAACAGTTACTAGAATCGCCTTCCCAGTACATCTCTTTGACTCAAGCGCAAGCGGTTGAACCTGAATTGAAGGTAGGCGATGTGATTGAGGAAGCCATTGAATCTATTCATTTTGGACGAATTTCTGCACAGCAAGCCAAGCATGTCATTTTTCAAAAAGTCAGAGAAGCCGAGCGTGTTAAAGTTATTCAGCAATATAAGAATCAAATGAATACCTTAGTCATGGGTGTCGTTAAGCATGTGACGCGCGATAATATCATTTTGGATCTCGGTGACAATGCGCAGGCTTTATTATCAAGAGAGTATATATTGCCAAGAGAGGCCTTCCGCATGAATGATCGTGCGCGAGCTTGTTTATATGCGTTATCTGAGGAAAAAAGAGGGCCACAACTTTTAGTCAGTCGGACTTCTCGTGAATTTTTGATGTTATTGTTTAAACTGGAAGTGCCGGAAATTGGAGAAGAGGTGATTGAGATTAAGGCCGCTGCAAGAGAGCCAGGCTCTCGTGCTAAAATTGCGGTGAAAACCAATGATGGCCGTATTGATCCCATTGGTGCTTGCGTAGGTATGGGTGGGGCACGCGTGCTAGCGGTGACGAATGAGTTGAATGGTGAACGTATCGATATTGTTTTATGGGATGATAATCCTGCGCAATTTGTGATTAATGCCATGGCACCAGCAGAGGTCGTATCTATTGTAGTCGATGAAGACTCGCATAAGATGGATATTGCTGTTCAACAAGAGAAATTATTTCAAGCCATTGGGCATAATGGCCAAAATGTACGTTTAGCTAGTGAATTAACGGGTTGGACATTGAATGTGATGACGGCAGATGATCTGGAAATAGAGCATAAGCGTGAGGCTGAAAAGGTTAAGACTCTATTTATGGAGCAGCTAGAGGTAGATGAAGAAGTAGCGGGGGTACTGATCAAAGCAGGATTCGTGTCATTAGAAGAGATTGCGTATGTTGCTCATAACGAATTAGAAGCCTTGGGAGGTTTTGATACGGATTTGGTGGAGGAGCTCAAGCGTCGTGCAAGCGATATATTATTGATGCGAGAAATTGCAACTGAAGAAGAGCATTGTGATGTTGATACCCAACCCGACCAAGATTTATTAGCGGTTGATGGTATGACGGTGGAGTTAGCGCGCCAACTTGCCCAACATCATATTATAACCCGAGAGAATCTAGCGGAGCAGTCTGTCATTGAATTGCAGGAAATTTTGGATATTGATGAAAGCATAGCGGCAACCTTAATTATGCGTGCTCGTGAACCGTGGTTTATTGAAAAAGAATAGGTCTTATAAGTTTTCTAATGAGGAATAAGAGGATATAAGCCATGAGGTGTTAGGGCCGTTATGTGCATTGAGGTGAATTTATGACTGATTTGAGTGTTAAAAAATTAGCTGAATTAGTGAAGGCTACGCCAGAGCGGTTGATGGAACAGCTTCGAGAGGCTGGTGTGCAGGTTACTGATCTAGATCAGCAGATTAACGAGGAGGAAAAGCGTAAATTATTATCCTTTCTACGTACTCGTCCTAACCGTTCCTCTGATGTTATTTCTGCTAAGCCGCGTGAAGTAGACTCTAAAATTACTTTAAAGCGCAAGCAGACGAGCGTTTTGAAAGCGGGTAAAAAAAATATCTATGTTGAAGTCCGTGCTCGTCATGTCTATAAAAAGCCAGCATCCGTTGTTGTGGAGCCTACAGCTGAAGATATAGCAGCAAGTCAGGAAAAAAGATCGCTATCGACAGCGGTGCCGCATACCGAAATTCAGCCTGAGCCGGAGCCATCCGTGGTTATGCCGCCGGAGGATGACCAAAAATCCGACGTTGAACAGAAAGAAGCTCATGAAAAAGAATCGGCTCCCGACCATCAGGTGCCAGAGCCCTCAAAAGAGCCAACCATTGTAGAAGCAGCCAATACTGCGCCTGATCCTGCACCAAAAGAGCATACAGTGAGTGTTCAGAAACTCCCGGATCAGACTGAAAAACCATTGTCTCATGCTACGAAGTTACCGCGTAAAAAAACACGTATGCGCCCTTCAAAAAATAAGTGGGATCGCCATAGCGTTGGTGAGTTACATTTATCGCATGCAGATGCCGCGAATCATAAAATTGGGAAAAACTCAGCCAAGGAAAAACTGTCGTCGGGAACCTCGGGAGCGACTCGATTAGAGCAGGGCTTTGCTAGGCCTGTCTCACCCCAATCTTATGAAGTCTCCATTCCAGAATCGATAACTGTTTCGGATTTAGCAAAAAAGATGTCTGTTAAGTCTACGGTTTTGATTAAAAAGATGATGGACATGGGGGTGATGGCAACGATTAATCAAATGCTTGATCAAGATACTGCTGCCTTAGTTGTGCAAGAACTGGGGCATCATCCAAAGTTGGTTCATGCCGATGCCTTAGAGGAGAGTGTATCGCCGATTTCTAGGTCCACGGATGCAGCATTAATATCGCGCCCAGCTGTTGTGACGATTATGGGTCATGTGGATCATGGAAAAACTTCGTTACTTGATTATATTCGCCGTACTAAAGTCACGAGCACTGAGTCGGGTGGTATTACACAGCATATAGGGGCTTATCACGTTTCAACTAGTCGAGGGATGGTGACATTCTTGGATACGCCAGGACATGCTGCTTTTACGGCTATGCGTGCTCGTGGTGTGAAATGCACGGACGTGGTGGTTTTGGTCGTGGCGGCTGACGATGGTGTGATGCCGCAGACCGTTGAAGCCATTCAGCATGCTCGGGCTGCGAAAGTGGCCATCATTGTCGCCGTGAATAAAATGGATAAACCGGGGGCTGATCCAGAACGCATTAAAACAGAATTGGCTCAATATGACATTCTTCCCGAAGCCTGGGGCGGTGAGGTAATATTCCAGAATATCTCTGCAAAAACAGGAGAAGGCATCGATGAACTGTTA
Organism: Coxiellaceae bacterium; assembly: GCA_014238325.1. Lineage (GTDB taxonomy): Bacteria > Pseudomonadota > Gammaproteobacteria > Coxiellales > Coxiellaceae > JABABH01. The sequence continues at coordinate 3,945 of JABABH010000044.1, forward strand.
GATCATATTGTCTTGCAAGCTGAAATGTTGGAGTTAAAAGCCGTTGATCATGGGCCTGCATCGGGTGTTGTGATTGAATCTCGCTTAGATAAAGGGCGTGGTCCTGTTGCGACTATCTTAGTGATGCAAGGTGAGTTACATCTCGGTGATATTCTTTTAGTCGGGCAAGAGTATGGCAAGATACGTGCCATGAAAGGGGATGATGGTCAGCCTAAGACAGCAGTGGGGCCATCCATGCCCATAGAAGTGGTTGGTTTATCCGGGACTCCTGCTGCTGGAGAAACGGCCGTAGTCGTATCGGATGAACGAAAAGCACGAGAAGTGACGCAGACCCGACAAGATAAATATCGTGAAACCCGTTTAGCAAAAAAATCGGTCATACAGTTGGATCATGTTTTTGACC
>JABABH010000045.1 GCA_014238325.1 Coxiellaceae bacterium
AGCTTGCATCGATGTCTACACACTCAGCGACTAAATCCTATTTAAGGGTACACGCTGGCTAATGGCTCAAGGTTATTTGCCGGGCATGTCGCCCCAAATATATTTATGCATTTGAAGCTGAAAGCGCACGGGCAACTGGTCTACCAATATCCATTCTGCCAATGTCTGTGGGGGCATTTCTTGGTAACTAGGGGAAAACAATAGCTCAACCCGCTCATCCAGTTGGTAGCGGCGTATGAAAGACACGGACCATTCATAATCTTCTCGATCACAAATCACGAATTTGACCTGATCATGTGGTAATAAATATTTGAAATTATCAATATTATTACGGTGCACTTCTCGAGATCCTGGCGTTTTTACATCCAAAACTTTAATCACACGGGGATCTACTGATGCCACATCCAAGGCGCCACTGGTCTCTAATGAAACCTGATACCCTGCCTCACAACATTGCTTCAATAACTCAAGCGACAGAGGCTGCGCCAAAGGCTCCCCTCCTGTTACGGTCACATACGAAGCACGATATTGCTTCACTTGCGCCATAATAGCCGCTAATGATAGTCGCTCACCTTGATAAAAAGCATAAGCCGTATCACAATACTGGCAGCGCAGAGGACAGCCAGTCAAGCGCACAAATACAGTAGGGTATCCTATCGTTCTGCTTTCACCTTGCAAAGAAAAAAATATCTCATTGACACGCAATGTATCGTTCACTGATGTATCTCTTATTTGACGAAGTTTAAGGGTACGAAACTATAGAGCCGCAACACGATGAAGAGGCATCATAATAGAATGGTGAAATTCTTGTCAAGAATGAGCTGTGCAGCCCAACCTAATGCTGCAAACCTATGGATTCCAATTGCTGCAGACGAATGCTAGCCAATTGTGCTACGACAGTGCCTCTATTCTCTTTTTTAACCAGCATCAGTTCGCGTTTTGCCTCGACTATTTTACCGATGTCAGCATAGACCAACCCTAGCTTCAAATGCGCAGCAGCGATCTTCTTAGATTGAGGGAATCGATGAACCACCGTGAGAAAGTGAGACAAAGCTGATTGCAATTTATGCTGAACCATACTAATTTCACCCAGCCAATAATGGGCCTCAGCCACATACAGACCGCGGCCATAATGATTTAAATACGCACCAAAAGCATGCTGCGCTTTTTTATATTCTTTGTTTAATACAAGCCGCAACGCTGATTGATACTCGGTCGCATCATGCATCGCCATGTGATCATGATGAGCTACTGATAGATTCCCTTTTTTCAGGGCATGCTGGCTGGTAGGCCATGCCTGTACCTGAGCAAGCTGCTGATGAAAGGCCGCGTAATGTGCCATTTCCTGTTGCTTAAAACGCTGCAATGCTTGCCTTTGGCTGTCTAATAATGTTTGTAAGCGCTTCACTTTTTCTTGCAACTCATTAATTTGAGAAGAAAAATCCATATCGACTATATGTTTGACCTGATGCGCTAAACCCGAGACTGATTCAGACATAGCCTCAGCTTCCTCGTTGTCCTCAGAATTGGTTGATACAGCTTGCTCCACAGGTGCCATATGAGGCGCCGCCCATGCGGCACCCTCCATACATAAACAGACACCCAATAGCAGTACTATATTCCATTTTCGCAGCATATTACTCTGTCTCATAATTTAAGTTAACTCGGCGATTCAGGCGCCAAACACGGGGATTATCTCCAGCAGGTGAAGGATCTTCCTTTCCATAACTAACTTGCTTGATTTGCTGGTTATGCACCCCATGTAACTTTAAGTATTGTGTAACCTGTTTCACACGACGCCAACCTAAGGCAATATTATATTCTCGGCTACCACGACCATCTGCGCGGCCCTCGATTCTCACTTTCATATTCGGATGTTGTACTAAATACGCTGCCTGTACTTTCAAAGAAGATCTATATTGATTCTGAATATTCGACGAAGCAAAGCGAAAATAATAAACTTGATCAACGCCACCTTGTATTTTATTGATCATGCGCCATTGATCATCATAGCCCAGATGGGCACGCTGATAACCCATACCAGAATGGAAAGCCTGGGTCCCTATACCACTACCATCATCACCCATTTGCGCTACCTGCTCAGGCTGGTAGCCTGTTTTACAACCCGTCATACTGAACCCTAAGCTCCCTGACAAAACGACCACTTTGACCCAAAAAGAATATGTTTTATACATCGTTATTTACCTACTCCATCAATTAAGTTTTATAAAAGGGGACCATGCGGGTTCACGTACTGCACCTTCAGGCGCAGGTAAACGTATACTGACTCTCCCATCTAAAGAGACCTGAGACAGGATAGGGCGATGCGCATATTCCGTTGCATAAATGACCATTTGTCCGTTCGGAGCGACGCTGGGTGATTCATCCGCATCATTTTGAGCCAGCAAATGAACAGCACCGGTTTTTAAGTCTTGAGCCGCAATCCCAAACTCACCATTTTCTCTATGCATCATGACCACGAACCTCCCATCCGCCGAGAAAGACGGGTGTGCATTATAATTTCCCTGATAGGTCACCCGAGTCGTTATGCTACCTGGTTTTAATCGACATTTATAGATCTGAGGAGATCCATCTCTATCTGACGTAAAAAACAAAAATCGACCATTTGGAGACCAAACCGGTTCAGTATCAATAGAACTGTGATTCATCGTGATGGGTCGTAGTTTTTTGGTGCTTAAATTAAGCAAATAAATTTTGGGATTATCCGGCTTGGTTAATACCATAGCTAAACTCTTCCCATCAGGTGAAAAAGACGGTGCGCCATTAATACCAGGCACGGCACTCACACGCTCGCGCTCACCCGTTGCCAACGTCTGAACATAAATAGCTGCTTGCTTACCTTCAAAAGAAACATAAGCGATCTTTTTAGCATCAGGGGACCAGGCTAAGGACATAATCGGTTCATGTGAAATAAACAGCGTTTGTGGATTAAAGCCATCCGCATCGGCTACCTGCAAGCTATATTTTTTATGATCATGGAAAGCAGCTTGGATCAGGATATAAGCAATTTTTGTAGAAAATATACCTCGAATACCCGTCAGCTGTTGATAAATTAAATCGCTAATATGGTGCGCCAGTATACGTTGCCCATGCAACGATGTGGTAAATACGCGCTTAAACCATATAGGTTTGTGTTGTGCCGACTGATCAGGGAAAACATTCGCAAGCATCACGGTAACGCGATACTGACCTGAATGAAGCACAGTGGTGACAATATGAATCACAACATTAATTTTTTGATACCGCCAATGCGTATAATCTATGGCAACTGGCTTCGAGACAAGGAATTGCTCTTGGCAAGCATCCACACGAATTTGTCCACTGTTTTGAAGGTCATTTTTTATGACCAACGCTAAGGTTTGTTCATCCGCTGATAAGACAGCACGCGATACATCTGCATACGATATCAATGCCACAGGAATGCGATGGGCAACCCCTTGAGTGAGCTCTAAATTTAAAGCAGCCTGACCCGATTCGATCGAAGCGAATCCTATCACTATTCCCAATAGCAAATATCGTAACCTTGGTCTTCGACGCCGAAGCATCCTTTTTAATATCGTCATGATTCAATCATCAACCTATATGGCATAAACCTATCCACTTCCCCTAATTTTCTACCGATAAGGGTCGCACTATTAAACGCAACTCACGAAACTGTTTAAATAATAAAGGGTCTACGGGTACGGGTAAAGGAGAAGCTTTAGCAATGGCCACACGCGCTGAACGATCGAGTTGCTGATCACCGCTGCTTTTGAGCAATTGGATATTCACGACTACACCACCTGAGGCTAAACGAATCAGAAAAATACAATAACTAGACGGATTAGCCATCGGAGGAATAATCCATTGTTCATGGATGGCTGTCAAAATTTTTATACGATATTGATTGACAAGCTTAGATAAAGCCGACAACTGCAGCCGACGGAGCTCATGCTGCTCTTGGGCTGCCTCTTCTTCCATCAAGCGTTGCTGCAGATGCTTTTGCTGTGAAGATAAAGGTAGCACGCGATGACGACGCTCAACCTGCCTGATCCGCAGATGCCCTCTGCTATCTTTTTGAGGCTCTCTCGTTATGCGATGAAATGCCTTTCGATCCACAGCCATCTGATGCGGCTGAACACTCAAATGCGGTCGGTGAGATGACATGGGGCGAGTATGCTGCGCCATAGAATGGATGGGAGCCAGCACAGCTTGTAGTGTCATAGGTTGTTTGAGCGGATTCGATCTCGATTGAAGCTGCGCCTTCGGTAATCTCAATATAGGAGGATGCAAAGCATAGCCCGATGGCATCACGACATTCGCTGAGCGTGATGCAACGGGCGGTGGAGAAAAAGCATGTGAGCCTGAAGAAGAGGGGTGCACCGCTCTCGATTTTCCCTGTTGACTCTCTCGCATAACAGCGCCATGTGTCCCACTTACAGGATGCAATCGCTGATTCGGCGCTGGTACAGGAGGCTCTTCCAGAACTTGAATAACTACATTCTCGGTATGCGTGCCCACCTCCGCAGGATGTCTAGGCCATGAAAATAATAAGAGAAATAAGAGCCCTAGATGACCCGAAAACGACAGCAGTAATGGTAAACGAATAGACATGTGGTATCGCCCAGAGCATAGAGCGTAATCTGGATTGCGATGAATACTACCCAGCACTGCGCCTATAATGACAGCATTATATCAAGGAACATACCCTTCGGCACCCAGTAGGCGTTGTTGCATAACTCGCTCACCGATCTATGATCCTCCCCCTGATTGTGGGTGGAAATATTGAGTCAGCACTTGCAGCACTTGGGTGAACATCTTTGGCTTTATCGCTATACGACGAACCACATGCCCCTGTAAATTATTCAGCGTATAATCACCATCAGGATAAACACGCATGACACCCGTTGGCATGATGATAGCATAATCGGCATAACTGCCTGCAATCAAAAAAGGGCGCCCTCCGGCCGAAAATAAGGATTTCCCAACCGTATAATTTTCTACCCTATCGTGACAACCGAAAATACCTTGCATCAAGGTTGGCACGATATCATAGTGAGAAGTAAAATATCCATATTGATGAGGCGCCCTCCCAGGCCAATAGATCAATAAAGGCACATGCAATTGATAAGGCGTATAAGCGCTCGCATGATCCCAATAACCCATACGTGCATCATTCAGTTGTTCTCCATGATCCGAGGTAATGATCACCACCGTCTTATCCAGCACCCCTGCTGTTTTCAACGTTGCTAGAACCTGCTTGATTTCATGGTCCACAAAATAAATCGTGTTGCGATAACGGTTCATATAGGGTAGGGGATCAACGGCCGCCGTCAAAGCCATCCGATTACAATCCGAAACCGCAGGCTGAAAAGGTTGCTGCTCAGGCGTTTTAGATTCACAATAATTATGCACCGCGTCATAAAAAAGAAAACTGAAAAAAGGGCGAGTTTTATTTCGGTGCTTCAAAAAATTCTGAAAGTAGGTTGTAATGGCATGGTCTCTTTGCAAAGAACTCGTACCTTGAATCCGTATCAATTTCGGAATATCCGAAAAAATGGTATGGTTAAATTCTGGAAAAGTCAGTGGCGCACTCGCAAAAATACCCAATTGATAATGATGTTGTAATAACTGCTGTATCAGCACCGGCCCTCTTCTTTGCTTTAAAAAGGCCTCCCAATAATTAGCGGGAAGTCCGTAAAACAAACTGGTTAAGCCTGTTTTCGTGCAATTTCCTCCACTCCAATGTGATTGGAATTGCATCGCTCGCTTTGAAAATTGATAAATATTCGGGCTAATCGTGGGGCTAAACCCATCATAACGCCAAGTGTCAATTCCAATGATGAGGATATTCTTAAGCTGCTGAGGTGTTTCGCAATGCAAGGGATGTAGGGGATAACGTAGTGGATCATTCGGTTGATCCACCTGGATCACCTGCATGGTATTGTCTATCAAGATATGTCGCATAGACGTATGCTGAGGCATGACTTCATGGTAAATATTGAAATAATAGGGTGCCAAATGAGCCATTTTGATAATAATTTGCTTATTACCTGCGCGCAATTTCAGCCAGGATCCTGCCTCTGCTGCATGTAATAAACCATAAGAAAACAAACCCAATAAAAGACATAACAATCCAGCACTATGAGCATATCGCATCACCTTGATATAACGAAGTCGACGCCACAAAAAAACAGCCAGTCCATATTCGATCACCAAAAAAGCAGTGACCATCAAAAGTAGCATCCATCTTTCTGACCAGGATAATAGAATCACTTCTTTTACTGCACCGGCCTTAAAAATGCTCCAAGCCACACCAGCATAATGCATATGATATAATTCAAAAGCAATGCAGTCAGCGATCAAGATAAATAATGACAACGCAGCCAAAAAGATAGCGCTCGCAAAAACCAAGCCGCGCCGAGGACACAAAACGATCAACCCCAGCAATACCAACCCTGGTAGGGCATATAGCAATATGACTTGCGCCATAAAGGCGCTCCCTAAAAAGAAGCATCCCAAAGCTATGCCGCCTACAGTCGTATGCGGTATCGTATGGAAATCAGGTAAAAACGATAGGTAGCGTAAGCTGATCAATAAAGCCAATAGGATATTGGTTAATAAAAAATACAATAGCCATTGATACAAGGCATATCGTGGTTTATAAGCGCCATGCAACATCATCTTCCTTACTCTCAAGTGTCTTCCTTATACGTACGCAAATTATAACGATTTCAGCTGTATGCGGTATAGCTGCACTCAGATGAGATCTGTCCAAAAATGAAACACATCAGCTTATATACCGCTCGCGACTGGTGATGGCGAGCGGTATACCTTTGTTTTGATGGCTGGCGAAAAATAAATATTCGCTCAGCCACTTCAAAGAAAAATCGCGGTTGTCCCCTTGAGTCCCCATCGCGATGAGTCACTTCAAGGGCATGCTTCGCATCTTGAAGTGAGATGGGTATAGTATACCCTGCAAACCACGCCTCTATTCCTGCATGACTTCGCGCATCAGCACACCCCTATTTTTCTTTTTTTACATAGCGATATAAATCATGCGAAAGAAAGTGCAATAACTGGGCATGTAAAACGCCATGTTCCTCCTGCCCTTTTAATGAAAGAAAGCGGTAGTTACCTGCCGGATAGAGACGCAAGATCTGATGTCGATATAACACGGCTTGATCTAAATAGCTATTTAGCATTAACTCTGCTGGACGTCCAGTGGACTGGGTGATCGGCACACCCACACTATAATCGGAAAATTTATTATCACACCCAAGAGCGTCACGCATCAACAAAGGCATAATATCATAATGACTCGTTCGATAAGAAAACACCTGGTGATGACGCCCAGGCCAATAAATAATCATGGGCACATGCAATTGCCATTGCGTATAATCACTCGCATGGCCCCATGTATTTTGATGACTATCATTAAATTCTTCACCATGATCCGCTGTAATCAAGACAATAGTATTTTTTAAATGATGCTCTACTTTTAATTGATGCAGGACCTTTCCTATCAGTTGATCATCATCGTGAGCAGCATTTTTATAACGATTTAAATAGGGCGCAGGATCGCTATGATTATTTAAAAAGATACGATTACAATGCTTCACAAAAGGTTGGAATGGAGCATGACGGGTTTCTTTATCTTGACAATAATTATGGGTAGCATCATAAAACAAGAAACTAAAAAAGGGTGAATGACGATGCTCACTTTTCCGTTTTTTTAAAAATAATTCAAATTCATGCGTAATGGCACGATCTCGTTCTAAGGCAGATCCCTGCCGATCAATGACCAAAGGTTTGATATGCCAAAATAATCCGTGCACAAAATCAGGATAGCGTAAGGATGCACTTCTTAGTATATTTAATTGATAGTGCTGCTTTAATAGTTCATTAATGAAAATAGGGCGGCGTCTGTGCAATACGGTGCTATTCCAATAATTAGCTGGGATACTATAGAATAAAGAGAAGATACCAGGGCCTGTACAATCACCCCCACTAAAATGATTATTAAATACCCACGATTTTTTAGAAAACGCATCGATATGAGGTGTCGTCATAGCATTCATCGTATCAAAGCGCCAATCGTCGATCACAATCATCA
>JABABH010000046.1 GCA_014238325.1 Coxiellaceae bacterium
AAAGAGTTGATCAAGGTTCATATGAGGCATATTCTAATAGGGTAGGTTATCATCAATAAAGTAAAGATAGCGCATATACGTACTTAGGTCTGGATGGCTGTCTTGTCCCACCGATTCACTATGGGCTCAAACGCTTTGCCTAGGTAAAAATCTTTTACGGCCGCATTGCTAAGAATTTCAGAAGGTGTACCATGCGCCATGATTATTCCGGCATGCATAATATAGGCACGTTGGCAGATCATTAAAGTTTCTCGCACATTGTGATCAGTAATGAGTACACCGATACCGCGTTGATAAAGTTGAACGATATGTTCTTTGATGTTCGCAATGGAAATGGGATCTATGCCTGCAAAAGGCTCATCGAGCAAGATAAAAGTTGGTGTGAGCACCAGTGCTCGTGCAATCTCTACACGACGCCGTTCCCCGCCTGATAGTTGATACCCCATGGTATTACGCAGATGCCCCACTTTAAATTCTTCTAAGAGCTCATTACATTGCTTATAGCGCTGCCGTTTATTGAGTCGAGTTTTTAGCTCTAACACGGCTAAGAGGTTATCGGATACTGATAATTTTTGAAAGATAGAGGTATCTTGAGGTAGGTAGCGTATCCCAAGGGTAGCGCGTTTATGTAGAGGATAGCGAGTAATATTATTACCGTTCAGATAAATACTGCCCTCATCTGGACATTCTAAACCAGCTAACATATTGAAACTTTTAGTTTTTCCTGCCCCATTGGGTCCAAGTAAGCCAACGATTTCAGGCCCTAGTTGCAGAGATAAATTTTTTACTGCAACATAAGAACGGTAACGTTTCTTGAGATTTTCTGCATGTAATTGGACAGACATAATCATGACTACGTAGGATGCTTGACGCTCATTATCATTTTCCGTAAGGCTTGATCGTATTATGTTGGAATTGTGCGTTTATTTGAGACAATAAAGTGATATTGGGCTCCTTTTCGAAGTTAGCACGTAGACCTTTTGCGTGCAAGACAAGGCTGCCACGTAATAGCGTGATGAGGTCATTGGTTTCTGCCCTGCTTTGGTTAGGAAAGATGGTAATCGTCTTCATCATTATCATGGTGTCTGGGTATGGGTATAGTCCAGGTTGTCGAATCATAACATGATTTTTGAGGTCGAGAGTTGCCATACTATTTGGCGATATGCCATGATCGGCTGATATTTGCCAGATCATGCGCTGGTCTTTATATAAGTTTAACTTAATTTTAGAATATTGCATGTCATTCTGCGTGTGTTGAATAGTCGTAGCCTGTAACCATCGAGATAGCCGCCCTGTTGCGTCATATTGTTTGCTGGTTACGTTGTGTATAAAAGTATCGAATTTGACCGGATTAGGAATAGAGGCAATTTGATGGGTGTGAGTACCTATTTTATAGAGTAATAGAATCCCTGAGATAAAGAGCGTAGCACTGATACTGACGACACATGATATTTTCATCGGTGAGCCATGCTTGTGCTACGGGCTCTCAGTTTTTGGATAAATGTTGACCGAGATGGCCGCCAGGATGATTACGTGCAAAATCAACAGTTTTGTATCCGCGTATTTGCGCGAGACTCATGGCTAGAGCATCACCCATAACCAGGCTAGCTGTTGTGCTAGCAGTCGGTGCTAGGTTCAATGGACAAGCTTCTTGCTGAACCTGGACATTGAGGACAACGTTAGAAGCAGTTGCAATATTTGAATGTGGATCGCCAGTGATGGTGATGATAGGCACTTGGCGTGTTTGTATGACGGGGATCAATTGCATAACTTCTGGCGTTTGACCAGAATACGATACGATCAAAAGGACATCGGAGGAAATGAGCATACCCAGATCGCCGTGATTCGCTTCAGCAGCATGTAGAGGGAATGCAGGTGTACCTGTGCTAGACAGTGTGGCGGCTATTTTTTTTGCCACATGGCCGGATTTTCCGATGCCGAGTGTGACTACGCGTCCTTGACAACGTAATATGATATCACAGGCTTTCGTAAAAGAAGCATTAATTCTATCGTGGAGTGCTGCGACTGCTTCAGCTTCTATCTGAATGACAGCTTTAGCGAGTGCGCATACGTCTTGTGCTGGTTCGGAGTCGGTAGAACGAGCAAGATGAAGGGGGTCGGTGATACTGGTCGTGAACATAGGGGTTCATCCATGGTTAAGGCAATATAGTTGATGGCTGCTAAGTTCTGATAAGATGATTTGCATACATGACTTTTGGGCAGGCAGTATTAAATTTTTCACCCTCTAGAGGATACTAATTCACAGCAAGCGCAGCTTTATTGTTCATATTTTTTTATATATCGTTTATAGTGTCAGTTTTGTTGCTTCATAGCGAGGTGTTATTTATAACATAAGTCAGGATTGCTGACTATCTTGGCGAAGTTATCAATATACCGAGTCATCGATATGATCTGCATCAATGGCGGCTGTCTTGCGTTTAGGCGACATATATAAAAGTACATAAGCTATAATTTAATGAAGCAGTTAGACTCTGCACAATGCATCGAATTGAGAGAGCATGAATCCGTACGATGTTAATTATAACTATTTGAAATTACTGTTAAATTATGGACAAATTGATTATTTCGGGTGGTCGCCCTTTAACCGGCTCAATAAGAATGTCGGGTGCTAAAAATGCTGCCTTGCCTATTTTAGCAGCTACTTTGCTGGTGCCAGAGCCAGTAATTTTAAGTAATATTCCGCATCTCAATGATGTCTCTACCATGCTTGAGTTATTAGGCAGCATGGGTGCAAAAATTTCCATGGATGACCAGATGCGTGTCGTGGTGAATGGCTCCCACCTCAACAATTTTCATGCACCGTATAAGCTCGTAAAAACCATGCGTGCTTCCATTCTTGTATTAGGTCCCTTGCTGGCTCGGTTTCAAGAAGCTCATGTGTCTTTGCCAGGTGGTTGCGCTATTGGATCAAGACCTGTTGATGTGCATATCGAGGGTATGCGTGCATTAGGGGCTGATATTGAATTAGTCAACGGATTTATTCGTGCACATGTGTCAGGGCGTTTGAAAGGGGCTGAATTGAAGTTAGGAAAAATAACCGTGACAGGCACAGAAAATCTGATGATTGCAGCTACCTTGGCGCAAGGTCAGACCATTATTCATAATGCGGCCTGTGAACCAGAAGTGCTCGATCTAGCTAATTTTCTGAATAAACTGGGTGCTCGTATCGCGGGCGCGGGTACGGATCGTATTATCATTGAAGGTGTAGAGCGTTTATCGGGTGGTGAATATCGCATTTTAGGGGATCGTATTGAGGCAGGCACTTATT
>JABABH010000047.1 GCA_014238325.1 Coxiellaceae bacterium
ACAAAATTATAAATACCTCCCCGACCCTGCTCATCGCCCGGATACCAATTTTGTACGGTAGCATACTTGATTTCAGCATGATCCAGGGCAATTAACTCAACGACCGCTGCATGTAATTGATGCTCATCGCGCATAGGTGCGGTACATCCTTCTAAATAACTAACCACACTGTGGTCATCCGCAATGATTAAAGTGCGCTCAAACTGACCCGTATTAGAAGCATTGATTCGGAAATAAGTCGATAATTCCATAGGACAGCGCACATTCTTAGGAATGTAGACAAAAGAACCATCACTAAATACCGCCGCGTTCAAAGCCGCAAAGAAATTATCACGGTAAGAAACCACACTACCAAGATACTGTTCCACCAATTCAGGATAAGTCTTAACAGCCTCAGAAAATGGGCAAAAAATTACCCCTGCTTCTGCTAATTTCTCCTTAAAAGTCGTCGCAACAGAAACACTATCGAATACAGCATCAACAGCCACCCCTGCTAACTGCTTTTGTTCATGTAAGGGAATACCCAGTCTACGATATGTCTCAAGCAACTTAGGATCAACTTCATCCAGACTATTTAATAAGGATTTGGACTTGGGCGCAGAATAATAAATAATGCTCTGGTAATCAATAGGGGGAAAACTTAACTGTGCCCAGTTGGGTGGAGACAACTTCAACCAATGTCGGTAGGCTGCCAGTCGCCATTGCAACATAAAATCAGGCTCTTGTTTTTTATCCGAGATAATGCGAATCACCTCTTCATTTAGACCAGGCGCAATGCTATCCGATTCAATGTCCGTGGTAAAGCCATGCTGATAACGCTGGTTAATAATGGTGTTCAGGTCATCCATACTCGACGGCATTAGCTTATTCTCATTATGTGTTTTTAACGTTCAAACAGGAATCCATAGGGACCTCCCATGGCCCAAGCATGATACGACGAAGTGGCCAACATAGACAAAGTAACACGATTTAATACCTGAAAAACAGCATCACTCATCCACTGCCAATGTCGACGTAATCGGCAAGTCTGCGCATGAGCGCAAAACCCCTCTTCTGTTGCACAAACAGTCAAACCTAGTCTACCATCAATCGCTGTAATAATATCAACCACCGTGATACGGTCAGGTATATTTTTTAATTGATAGCCACCCAATGCTCCTTGCTTGGCTGTCACCAAACGTGCCCCATATAACAGCTTCAGTAACTTACTGACAGTCGAGGCGGTTAAAAAAGTCTGCCGAGCCATACTGGCGGCACTTAAACGTTTTCCATCAGTGGTCGCTAACACCTGCATAATCACAGCAGCATAATCTGCCAATCGACTCATTCTTAACATAGTCGTCCACTAATGGCACAACCTCGCTGAGGCTGTCAGCATCTCTGCAGATAATAGTCTCGTTTCTATTCCAAAGCCCATATAGTACCATATTTGTCCGAATTCTCAAGACTACAAGCATTTCGCACCTCAATACATGTAGGTAAGCTCTGTAAATTTTCCCCAATAAGATGGGCCAAAA
>JABABH010000048.1 GCA_014238325.1 Coxiellaceae bacterium
CAAACACATGAATGGCTGAAGCCAGAGCAAAACGATATTTTTCTGGTCGGTATTACGGATTATGCTCAAGCTCAGTTAGGGGATGTGGTCTTCGTTGATTTTCCAGACTCATTACCTGTGCAGGTGGCTGCTGGTGTTGAGTTGTTGGTTTTAGAATCGGTGAAAGCAGCAGTGGATGTGTATGCAGTATTAACCGGTGAAATTATTGAGGTCAACCAAGCCCTTCTCGATGATCCGAGCTTGATTAATCAGGATCCTTATGGTCGAGGCTGGTTATATCGCATACATTCTCAAGATCAGCATACTTTGCAGGCTTTGCTGGACGCTAAAAGTTACCAAGCACATCACTAGCGATGGATAATACCCGACACTTGAATTTATTTTTTTATTTTTTATAGGGGCCGGTATGCCTTTTATTCCTCATACACCTGATGATATTACATCGATGTTGGCCACGATTGGTATTAAAGATACCCATCAATTATTTGATGAATTGCCTGCCGCCCTGCCCGCTGCAGATCTGCACACTCTCCCGACTCGGATGAATGAAGCGAAAATCAGCCGTTTAATGCGTGCTAGGGAGCCTGCCAGTGATTTATTGTGTTTTATGGGCGCAGGCGCTTACGATCATTATATTCCAGCCGTGGTGTGGGAGCTGGTGACACGAGGTGAGTTTTATACCGCCTATACCCCCTATCAAGCAGAAGCAAGCCAAGGTAGTCTGCAACTGATTTATGAGTATCAAAGCATGATGGCAGCCTTGATGGGATCTGAAGTGAGTAATGCTTCATTATACGATGGAGCTAGCGCCTTAGCTGAATCGATACTAATGGCTATACGTATTAAACGTGGGAAAGCCAAACGAATTTTGATGTTTGGAAGCCTCCACCCTCGTTATGTTGAAGTATTGCATGCTATCTTAAAATATCATGCTATTACTCTCGAAGTATGGCCCATTGATCAGGCTACGGGAGTAGCAGATATCAAAGCATTAGAAAGGCTGGATGTCACGGATCTAGCAGCTATTGTGATCCAACAGCCTAACTTCTTGGGTGGTTTAGAAGACGGAGATCGTTGGACCGATTGGGCTCATGCGCATCATCTTTTAGTGATTGCGGTTGTGTCTCCGATTGCGATGGCTTTATTAAAGCCACCAGGACAATGGGGCAGTATGGGTGCTGATATTATTTGTGGAGAAGGCCAAGCTTTGGGCATTCCTTTATCTTTAGGTGGTCCCTATTTTGGATTCCTGTGTACTAAATTGAAGTATGTACGACACATGCCAGGTCGCATTGTAGGTCGAACACAAGATGCTCAAGGTCGTACAGGTTTTGCTTTAACGCTACAAACTCGCGAACAGCATATTCGGCGAGCTAAAGCAAATTCGAATATCTGCACGAACCAAGGTTTATTGGTCGTAGCTGCAACTATTTATTTAAGCGTCCTTGGTTGGCAGGGGTTGCGTGATGTTGCTTTAAAATCACATGAACAGGCTCGAGCTTTAAAAAATGAAATTTCTCAATTATCGGGTGTCACCTTGTTATGGGATCAACCTTTTTTTCATGAATTTGTGATTAGATTGGAGATGCCTG
>JABABH010000049.1 GCA_014238325.1 Coxiellaceae bacterium
CAGTCTGTTGTAAGATTTGCGATACTGCAGATCTATAGAGTGGAGGTTACCGATGAAAAAACGTTTTACAGAGCAACAAATTCTGAAAATCTTAAAAGAAGGGGAGGCAGGCATGAGCGTTGAGAGCTTGTGTCGTCAGCCTCAGGTATCCCCTCATTTTATTTGATATGTAACTCAATATGAGCAAAAATAGATTTCGTTTTAAACGAAATGGATGAAAAGCGATGAATTTTAATGGAGAGGCACTCGATTATTTCAAAGTGAAGGATTTTATCACAAACCTTTTCGAGCCTACGGAGCATAAGAAACGTGTCCAATCTCTTGCCTATGCTGCTCTAGGAATAGTGGCTAGTGGCTCGCTTATTATTCACCGTATAGGCAGAGGTATGTCTGAAATATTTAATTTATCGGATAAGCATGCCATTAAACAGGTCGATCGTCTTCTCAGTAACGAGAAGCTTAAACTTGAAAACATAGCTCCGCATTGGGTCTCTTATCTTATAGGGAGTCGGAAGGAAATTATGATGACTCTAGATTGGACTGATTTTGATAAGGATAAACACGCTACTCTAAGCCTTAATTTAGTCACATCCCATGGCCGGGCAACGCCATTGCTGTGGAAAACAGTTGATAAAAATACACTGAAAAACCATCGAAATCAATACGAAGATGAGTTGTTGTTACAGGTGAGAAAGTACCTTCCTGAATCAGTCCATGTCACTCTTCTAGCAGACAGAGGATTTTGTGACATCAAGCTTCTAGAATTTATTGATCAGGAATTACAGTTTGATTATATCATTAGAATGAGAGCTAACATCCTAGTTGAAAATAGCCAAGAAGCAACGAAACCTGCATCCCAATGGATAGGATCAGCAGGCAAAACAAAAACTATTCGGGGCGCCAAAATAACACGTCAAAAATATTCAGTTCCCGTGGTGGCTTGCAAACATAGCAACAGGATGAAGGAGCCCTGGTGTATCGCCAGCTCGCGTGAGGATCTTTCTGGATCCTGGATAGTCAAATGGTATGAAAAACGTTGGGGATGCGAACCCCAATTTAGAGATACTAAGGATCTGCATTTTGGCATGGGACTGTCAGCCACGAGCATTAAAGATGTCGCTCGTCGGGATAGATTATTGCTGATCCATGCTATTGCTACTGTGGTGTTGACCTTATTAGGTGCAGCAGGAGAGCAAATCGGACTCGATAAATATCTCAAATCAAATACGTCGAAAAAAAGGCAACTCTCTTTATTTAAACAAGGATGTATTTATTTTAGGAGATTATTTAGGATGGTTAAGGAAACAGCCATTAAATTAATGGATGCATTTTATGAGCTGGTTGTGAAAAGTAAAGATTTACACGTCATTATAGGTGTCATTTAAAATGAGGGGATGCCTGAGACTCCATAGAGGAGTTGTTAGCGACAAAGTTGCGCGCCCTATATCAACGGAAGAAGGGTAGAGATTTATATGATTTTTGGTATGCCATTCACCAAGTCACTGGCTTGAATATTCAAAAAATCATCGACATTTTTCAGCAATACATGAAAGATGAAAATACACAGGTATCACGAGCTTAGTTTGAGAAGAATTTATCATTTAAACGGGATAATCTAGCTTTTAATGCTGATACTAATCCGTTGCTGCCTCAAGAACAGGCAAAACAATATCAGATAGAAGAAGCGTACAATATTTTATTCCGCGATTTTCTACCAAAACTAAGTGGTGACCCATGGAAAGAATTAGAAACAAACTAACTGATAAAGCTTCTAACTTGCGTCATTTTTGGTGCAAAATTTTATGGCTGATTCATAAATCAGCTATGACAG
>JABABH010000050.1 GCA_014238325.1 Coxiellaceae bacterium
CCACTTGCGAATGAAGATGCAAAGTGGGCTACTGCGAGCGGTATACTATAGCAGTATCATTTAATCGTCTACGATAGTCAAATGATAACTTAACGCCTCAGCTTACAAGCTTGTTTTGATGATGGTTGATCGTCTCTAGATAATTTATTCTCCACCTGATCACCAAAAAAATATGGCCAATACGATTTATTAGAACATGCAGAGTTTATCTGCGACCTTAGCTCAACTTGTCCTATCTTGGATACCGTTATATTGTCCTTTTTTATAACACAAAACATAGTATCCTGATTCCAATACTCTCGCAGTTTCTCTAAAGAGACGCGCATACAGTCCACTGAGCGCTTATCCTCTTTTTCACATGCGCTGAATAGATTATTATCCAGCACTCCATCAAACTGTTTCTGATAAAGAGAGGGGTGCTTCTTCAAAAATGCTGCCCATAGCTTAGCCCATTTTTTAACCTGCTCGCATAGCTTGTTGTCTCTCTCTTGTCTTTGATCTGCTTTTAGCAACATTTGCTTACGCTTCGTTAAATTCTCCTTAGGCAATGCTATTCCACTAGCTTCTGCTTGCTTGCTAAATTCTGTATTCGTTAACATAAAGAATATTATGTCTGGACATACCTCGATAGTACGTACCAAATCTAATGTATAGCCGTTCACGTTAAAATAAAATGCTTGAGGAACATACTTATCAGGTTTAATAGATATCCCTTGTTTATCAAGCAGTATAGGACCATTCTGATTATCAAAGCCAAGCAACTCTCCAGGCAAAATATCACGAGTCGCTCTCAGCACAGGAGTCACTTTGATATGAAAAACCTCTAGATTACTTGTCGCTATTTCATCTTTATCTTTCTCTTCGGGAAAGAAATAGTCTTGTTGCAATTTATTAGAATCGACCAGGTAGGAAATATAGGAAGTGATATTGCCACACTCTGTAAAATCGAGAAAGCCGCTACTACCTTTCTCAAATGCAGAAGATCTTGCCAACAAAAATTTGTTGCCAGTCGCCGGTGGTAGATTACTCAGTGCGCCCGAGATACAGTCTATAATGTCTCCCTTGTGAATTTTTTCCAAAGTCATGACACAAAATTCTGGTGTCAAAGCGTTTACAGTGCGTTTTTTCGTAGGCTTTAAATGCACTAATACCAAGTGTGACCGTGTTGTTTTAATTTTATCTATGAGAGTCTTTTGGAAGATCAGTGACGCACACAAAGGTGGGGCCTCTGTTTCACCCTGCATACGACTTCCTAGGTTAGGATGAAAGAGCATATTATTGGTCCATATGCGCTTCGTTATGCTGCCTATTTCATCCACAGTTTTAAGCTCGCAATGCTCACGACTCTTTGGCCATCTTAGACTATACAAGATTTCGCTCTCTGAGATCAGCTCTTGATACATCTTCCAGTCCTTGGAATCCTTGGGATGGTAATACTGAATGCTATTCTTAGCATTCGGAGGACAAGCCTCTCGGCTTATCTCCAATACTGACTTTTGTATATCCTCAGGAAAATAAGATTTTATCTGTTCGTCATCAAGCAGCGCTCGCAGAGCATGGCATACTGAGTGTTTGTCTAGACAAAACATAACCATTTTTTTTTCATATCTATTGAGAATGAATTTTGGTTTTTTGCTTCTTATCATCTCTTCTACTTCAATAAACTCTATCTTATAAACTTTTCGCGGAAGTTTTTTACTATTTCTAAATTTATGTTTTAGAACAGCGGTACAAATTTGATCGAAGGCATCCAGGACGCTAGCATCTATCGTCTCTACCGATTCGCAAACATCATCCCTAAGCTCCTGGAATGAAATTGGATACTTTGCCATGCGACTTTTCTGTTTATTATACGTACTTTCATTGAATACATCTGGATACGGTTTCACGTAAAATTTAAATGTCTCATACATGCGTTCATGCTTTTTGAAGGTAAAATACGCTTTGTCCAGTGCGGTAGAGTCTATTTTGACTCCTGGTAATCTCTTTTTATGGTCTATTGTAAATTCTTCATTCCTTCTATCAAATTCTTCATTGGATAATTGAATCGCTTCACATAATGCTTCATTCTCCTTTTGCAGCCACGATTTATCTTGAGGTACCGCTTCTGCACTAGAATCTAAAGCCGCATCCTCTTTTACAATGATATTCAAAGCCATACGCTTCGCGATCTCTCTTATACTTTTACTTTTAGCTGGAAATTCTTCAATTAATGTTGCTATATCTGACTGAATATATTCTAAATTAATATAAAACGCTTTAATACGCTTTAAAGGTGCTTTATTTTCTTGAGAAGGACAAGGTACATCATCTAATATCGTAGTTTGAGGTGCTTTATTTGACATCACCTTTAAAATATCGCAATCCTTTACTGCCTTGCTAAGAGAATCGACAGCTTCTGATGTGGGCGCTTGATCCCCTTCTCTATCTGATGCACACATGTTATCTGAAACAGAGTTATGGATATCTCTATCAATATGATGCAACACCTCGGGAAACCAGTGCTTTAATTCTTCTCTAGTAAATTTCTCCGCTAATTGCTTAGATACTTGCTTGTAATCAAAAAGGAATGTATCAATTTTAAATTTCTTTGGTTCCATTACCTCCTGAATCTCCATGAAAAAGAATTTTTTTTCTGCTTCTATCCACTTCCTTGTCAATACAGAATATAGGACTACAAAAGCAGTCTCCCAATTTTCAGATTTTTTAAAGTCATCCTGCCATAGGCTGCTAGCACTATTGAGCGCATCCTTAAAAGACTCTTGATTATCCAAAAACAATTTTTCTAGATCCTTAGTATATTTCTTCATAAATTCGAGAGATTTTTGATGCCTATTCTTGGATCTATATGTAGATTGCCTACTTGTTTCTCTTATCTTATTGCGGGATAAAGGCCTGATCGGGTCAAAAAAAGCAGATATTTCAGTCAAATTTGTATCCTTTTCTAATGCATCCAAGAATGGTTTAGTTTCTAATACCTCTATTATCTCCTGAGGATATGACTCGATAAAAGCAAGCATATCTATTCTAAGCTGTTTAACATGAATGCGAGTGTATTTTGGATCATATGCATCTGGACTAATTGCTTCACCTCTTTTGGTCAATAATCTAAAATCCACGTAGCTTAAGTGCTCAGAATGAGCTCCTAGCAATTGAAAAGCATCGATTTTACAAGTAGTATAAAAAACTGGAACAGCTATATGCTGATCCTTTTGAATTATATTAGCAAGAGCTACCTGAGATTTTATTGCTTCGTCATGAAATTTATAGGATGTATCTAGTTGAGCTTGGCTTGGAAGATCATAGAAGTAATTCATTATATTAGTGAAATTTTTTCTATTGATCCCAATACTATAGCCTGAGTATATAGGTGTAGACAAGACCATATTACTAACCAGGTTGTCAGTTGAATGGACTACCCATTCCCCCGCGATAAAGCCGAGTGGCATACGCTTTTCGATACTATCTGAAGAAAAGAGGCCATATCCTTTCCCTATCTTCAATAGCCCTAACTGTGATTGAGCACTCTCTATTTTCGTTTTAATTAGCTCCCACAATTTCTGTTTCTGACTACTATCATCCAAAGCAAAATTACCCAAATAGACATTACCCTTATCTGCCTGGATTTTATTCATGAAGCGTTTCTTTATCTTATTCTCTATATCAGATCTTTTAATCTGACTAATAGGCCCATGATGCAGAGGAAGAGGTGCTGCATCGCAATATGCGATAGTATCTGGATCCTGATAAGCGAATAGAGTCCTGAATCTATCGGAATCCAAATCTGCAGCCGTTTTCCTGTCATCCTCAAATAGCTGTCGCATTTCTAGAGTAATAGCACAGTCTTCTGCTGTATTACCGTCATTATTACGAACACTGGGGTCTGCAACGGGTAATAATAATTTCACCATCTCCAGGTAATTATGTTTTGATGCGATATGTAAACCCGTCTCGCCCGTTTCCTTATCACGTTGCGTCACGGGGGTACCTTGCTTAATGTGCTCTTTTACTTTTTCAGCATCGTTTCGCTTAACACCTTCCAAGAGCTGATTACTGCGAAATTTTATAAGCCTATCTATACGTATATCAGTATTATTCATAGCATAATGTATTTTTTGGGTTTTGTGAGGAGCATGAGCATGATCACCTACTAATTCTTGATTTTTTAATGGATCATCTAATTTCATGGCATTCAACCGCAATGAAGAGGCATCCATACCAGATAAGAGGCGCACCTGAGCCTTTTGAGGAAAAAAGCATTTTATGTCTTTCGGTAATAAATTAGATTGAATAGTCTTAACTAATTCTTCAGGTTGCAGAAAGACTAATTGGATCACATTTTTAATTATCTTCAGATTGGAAAAGGGTTCCCCACTTTCGACGCAACTGCTTATACGCTTAACCGTGCCCCAACAAACCTTTTTTTTAAACTTCCCTGCTTGACTAAAATTTTTATATATGTCGGGTAGATATTTGTCCAATGCTACCCTACAGGACCTATCCTTATCTGTTAATCCTTGCTTTATCCTTTTTACAAATGTCACCTTATTCTCGATAATTTCTGATATTAAAGTTTTAAGCACTCCTGTAACGTCTATTTTTTCATCAGAAAGTTTTTGACAACTACGGTATTGTTGGTATAAAGCATATATCTTTTTCAAATGAATGGTTTCAGAATCTTTTAGCGGTTCTATCAGATATTTACTATCGCCAAGCATCTTGACCAAACTCTCTGGTTCTTCTTCAATAAAATGAGCAAGATTTACCTCACGATAGCACGCAGAAAGGCACATACTTTTTAAATGATAGAGCTTTGGCGAAATTAGTTCACCTTGTTTATTAAATAATTTAGGATTAGCAGGGTGTTTCTTTCCATGGTCATGTCCTAACAACTCGTAAGCTTCAATATCTCTAGCTGCTTCTAGGAATGGGAATGCTGCATGAGAATTTATGAGTAGATTAGAGGTTGCTATCTCATATTTTTTACAGGAAGTTTCTAGTTCAAATCTCTTATCCAGATTATCTTCTTCTGGAAAAAATCCTATAAAAGGAATGATATTGCTAGATTTTTCTGTGTTTATTGCGATAATATTTCTGAAAAATAGATCTACTGGTATAGAAAATTTGTTGTATGGCTGATGGTAGTCTAATTCACCTGCTATGCATGTAACAGGATCCCCCTGCTTTATCTTGTCTCTTGTGAATGCTATATGTTCACCAGACTCAGTATTAAGAAGTCCTATTTTTTCTTCTGTGATCTTTATTTTAGAATATATATCTTCCCATCGCTCTTTACCCTTGAGGAGCTTCTGACCAAGATAATTCTGGATACCTCTATTACCTATGTTGCTCTTGATCGTATTATCCCATTTAATCCCTGTTATGCTTCCGATGCTAGACCTGATTTTGAAAGACTGCTTGCTCGGAGATAGGGGTGCTGATTCACAATATATAATTTCCTCTGACTCCTGGTGATCGCAGGGTAATAACGCATCTCTGAAAGCCTTATTTCTCTGAAATAATGCACGGGTTTCTTCATTATCAGCCATATCTTTTGCTGTACGATACTCGGCATCAATCATATCAGGAGCAGAAGCTGGCAATAATACCTTTAATAGGTTGTTAGCACCACGTTCTGATGCAATATGTACAGCAGTCTTGCGCGTATTTTCTTCTTGTGCAATAGGACGGGCACCGTTGCGCATTAACTTTTGTAATTCTTGTATTAATTGCCGTTCAGGCATAGTATTTCGTTGAACTAGATCCAGCAGAATTGCATTCCGTGCACTCTCCTCAATATTTGATTCAGAAAATTCTGCATGTTGAGTATCAGTGACCATCATATTATATGTCTCCAAATTTAGAGTGAATCATCCCAGCCTTATCACATCGAATGATGTGGGATTGAGAATGCCATGACTTACAAAGTGATATGAGAAAATCAATAGTACGAATCAATACCAGCGCTGTTGGATAGACTATGATGATCATAAACCAATCATGATTTTGGTATCTAGCATTGAAGCTAACACTTAAATCACCGCTTGATTTTCAGCAGCATAACATACTACCAGCACGCTCAATATTTAACAATAATATACCGCTCGCGAATGAAGATGCAAAGTGGGTTATTGCGAGCGGTATACCTTTGTTTTGATGGCTGGCGAAAAATAAATGTTCGCTCAGCCACTTCAAAGAAAAATCGCGATTTTCCCCTTAAGAATCCCCATATTGATGAGTCACTTCAAGTGTATGCTTCGCATCTTGTCAGTGGGATGGGTATATAGCCACATGCTGTGAGGAGATCTCAACACATAAAAAAAATTTGGGGAACAAGCACATCTGCTATTCAGAATAAATAAGGATAAATTTCAAAAAGCTGAGATAGGCATGACTCTAACCCAGCTAATGATGCTTCAGTCAATACTCAAGTCATGCACCCGGCGCCCCTGATCTATTCTTCAACGCCCAAGACTTCTGCTACCGTCTTACCCATATCTGCCGGGGATTTTACAAGGGTAACACCAGCCTTTGCTAAAGCACGATATTTCTCATCGGCTGTTCCTTTACCACCAGCAATAATTGCACCTGCATGCCCCATACGCTTACCTGCAGGAGCCGTCACCCCAGCAATATAAGCAATCACAGGTTTATTGATATGAGATTGTATATAATCTGCAGCCTCTTCTTCTGCCGTTCCACCAATTTCACCCACCATGATCATGGCTTTTGTTTGCTGATCTTTTTCAAATAAAGCTAAGATATCAATAAAGCTGCTGCCTGGAATAGGGTCTCCACCAATACCTACACAGGTGCTTTGCCCTAAACCCAGCAATGTGGTTTGGTTCACCGCTTCGTAGGTTAAGGTCCCAGAACGCGAGACTATACCCACTCTACCCGGATGATGTATGTGTCCAGGCATAATCCCAATTTTACACTCCCCTGGTGTTATCACACCTGGGCAATTGGGACCGATTAATCGAGTATCAGGGTGCTGGTTGATATAGGCTTTTACCTCCAGCATATCTTGCACTGGCACGCCTTCGGTAATACAAATGATCAGTCGAATGCCCCCAGCAATCGCTTCGAAAATAGCATCTTTACAAAAAGGAGCGGGTACAAATATCACGCTGGCATCAGCACCTGTTTTCCGTACCGCATCCGATACCGAATTAAAAACAGGTAAACCTAAATGCTCTTCTCCACCTTTACCCGGCGTGACACCACCTACCATATGAGTATGGTAAGCAATGGCTTGTTCAGAATGAAAAGTACCCTGACTTCCTGTGAACCCTTGACAAATCACTTTGGTGTTTTTATCTACTAATATGCTCATATGATAACTCTAATTTTTATTGCGTAATACTTATTTTTTGCATGAAGCTATTCAATCTTGCCATACATCCCATGTCATGAAAATCGTAGTTAATGGGAGACGCGGCTCACAATTTCTTTTGCCGCATCAGAAAAACTAGAAGCAGGAATAACATTGACGCCACTATCAGACAGTTTATTCATGCCCAGCTCCGCACGATTTCCCTCTAACCGTACCACCACCGGCACACGTACACCTACGTCTTGAATAGCGCTGATAATACCATCGGCAATTAAATCACAGCGAACAATACCCCCAAAAATATTCACGAAAATACCTTGGACATTCGGATCAGAGATAATAATTTTAAAGGCTTCCGTCACACGCTCCTGCGTGGCACTACCACCTACATCTAAAAAATTAGCTGGGTGACCACCATGCAGTTTAATGAGATCCATCGTTGCCATCGCTAGACCAGCACCATTGACCATACACCCAATATTACCCTCCAATTTAATATAGCTCAGGTCCCATTGCCGGGCTAGCTCTTCCTGTGCATCTTCTTGTGTGGTATCACGCATATTGCGCAATTCGGGTTGTCGATATAAAGCACTGTCATCCATATTTAATTTAGCATCCAAGCATACGAGTTCTCCAGCAGTCGTGACGACGAGGGGATTAATTTCTAATAAGCTGCAATCGTGGGTCGTAAATAAATGATATAACTTAGTGAGTATATCCACGAAGCTACGCATATGAGACGACCCTAACCCGAGGCTAAAACATAATTCACGGCACTGAAAGGGTTGTAAACCCAGCATAGGATCCACAACTATCGTTAATATTTGATCGGGCGAGGTGTCTGACACAACTTCAATATCAACCCCCCCTTGTGTAGAAGCCATCACGACAATGCGTTGCGCCGCTCGGTCGATGGTCATCGCCACATATAATTCTCTTTCGATATTAGAAGGAGCTTCAATTAATAACTGATGAATGGGTTGTCCTTGCTCATCGGTTTGAGCCGTCACTAATTGTGAACCCAGCAAGTCTTTTACCGCAGCTTTTAATGCCTCTTCACTTTTAACGATGCGCACACCACCAGCCTTACCACGGCCACCTGCATGCACCTGGGCCTTCACCACCCAAGCCTCTTCCTTTAATTTCTCAACCACGTCCATCACTGCATCTGGAGTAGAAAGCACCTCTCCCTTTGGCACCGGTATGCCAGCAGATTGAAATAAATATTTTGCTTGATATTCATGTATATTCATTGTTTATCTCTCACATCATCAACCCTCGAGCACATGGATGATCACTCTAGGGTGTGGTTATGGCAGGAAGGAGAATTGCCTGGCTCTTATACCCCTAAAATCATACGTTCAGGGCACTCTAACATCTGTTTAATGGTCGCTAAAAATAATACCGCTTCACGTCCATCAATCACGCGATGATCATAGGACAAAGCAAGATACATCATTGGCCGAATCACTACTTGCCCCGCTTCGGCAATAGGACGCTCTATAATATTATGCATACCTAGAATCGCGGTTTGTGGAGGATTAATAATAGGCGTTGACAGCATCGAGCCATAAATACCACCATTGGTAATGGTAAAGGTGCCTCCTGTCATGTCTTCTAAGGTTAATGCCCCTTCGGCTGCACGCGCCGAAAAATATCGAATTTTTTTCTCAATATCGGACATTTGCATCTGTTCTGTATTGCGCAATATGGGCACCACTAATCCACGCGGACTACCCACTGCAATACCTATATCACAGTAGCGATGATAAATAATATCTGGAGCATCAATCGAAGCATTGACGGCCGGATACTGCTGCAAGGCATGCACGACAGCTAGGCTAAAAAAGGACATAAAGCCTAAGCGAATACCGAATTTTTTTTCGAATAGTGGGCCATAAGTTTTTCTTAAACTCATCACCGATTGCATATTGACTTCATTAAAGGTTGTCAACAATGCGGCCTCGTGTTGTACCTGCACCAATCGCTCAGCGATGCGCTGACGCAAGCGGGACATGGGCACACGCTTTTCCGTTCTATCGCCAGTTGTCGTCTCAACGATAGCATGATTGTCCACTGGAGCGGGGGATGATCGCCCCTCGGCTGGCTGGGTATGCTGGTCTCGCTGCTTCTGATAGGCAGTCACATCTTCTTTAGTGATGCGCCCACCCTTGCCTGTACCCACAATTTGACTGATGTCGATAGTGTCCATCGCTATTAAGCGGCGAACGGCAGGGCTCAGTTCAGGTTCGTCCGTCGTTTGGGTGGGCGAGTCAGACACGCTTGATGCATTTTTCTGGGATGCAGCTTTCGAGTCGTTGGGCTGGTTTTTTGGCTCTTGATCTGCAGCTCGCAAAGTTGCCAATAACACTGCTGCTTCAACAATCTCGCCTTCTTTTTGGTGAATAGTTTCCACTATTGCATTGGCCGGAGCCGGCACCTCTAGCATCACTTTATCGGTTTCTAAATCCACCAGCTTTTCGTCTCGTTTGATAAAGTCACCGGCTTTTTTATACCATTTTGCAATCGTCGCATCACTGACTGACTCCGGTAAAGTCGGAACCTTAATCTCTATCGCCATGCTATATTCTCTCCAGATTGTATCATCATGCCACTATCATCAACTGAGTATCATAAAAATTCAACAACACATCTATTTCATTCATCATGTATCCACCATCACATTCAGTTGGTCGAATCATGACCGGTGCATTATACCGATCGCCCGCAGCATATGAAAGGCTCGAATGCAATACCAAGATGACTTATGCTGTATTTTTTATACCCAATGCCTCATGGATCAGTTGCGTTTGTAATCGAATATGTAAGGCAGGATAACCTGTCGCAGGTGCTGCCAATGCTGGACGCCCCGCATAAGTCAGTGTCTGATGTGATAATAAACAAGCGAGCAATCGATCTTGGGTGCAGAACCAAGCACCTTGATTCTTCGGCTCTTCTTGGCACCAGATGACCAGTTTTGCTTGTTTATATTTTTGTAATTCTTGTTTGAGCTCCTCATAAGGAAATGGATATAGCTGCTCAATACGAATCAGCACAATACGGTCTAATTTGTGTTCACGACGCTTTAATAATAAATCATAATACACTTTACCACTACATAACACGATACGCGTCACCTGATCAGGCGTATGAGCATCCACTTCTGGAATCAATAATTGCAAATGCCCCTGCTCTAAGGTCTGTAAAGGGGTCATCGCCAATTTATGTCTTAATAAACTTTTAGGCGAAAACACGACAAGTGGTCTTCGATAAGGCCGTAATACTTGCCTGCGTAGCAAATGAAAAATTTGTGTGGGTGTGGTCGGGATAAAAACTTGCATATTACCTTGCGCACACAGTTGAAGATAACGTTCTAAACGTGCAGAGGAATGCTCTGGACCTTTTCCTTCGTATCCATGCGGCAACAACATCACTAAACCCGATAAGCGGTTCCATTTCTGGCAACCCGAACTAATAAACTGATCAACGATCACCTGGGCAACATTGGCAAAGTCACCAAACTGGGCCTCCCAAATCACCAAGGCTGTAGGATTTGACGTAGAATAACCGTATTCAAAGCCTAAGGGGCCCGTCTCTGCCAATAAAGAATCATAGATATAAGCCTCAGCTTGCTGCTCACTCAGATGTTGCAACGGCGCATAACGCTCATTCGTCTCTTGGTCAAAAACAACCGCATGGCGATGGAAAAAAGTGCCACGTTCCACATCTTGTCCCACTAAACGCACCACATAACCTTCATCCAGCAAGGTGGCATAAGCCATCATTTCTGCAAATCCCCAATCCATTGGGATGGCTTCGTCAGCCATTTTCCTTCTTGCTTCATAAATAGCGCGTATCTGTCGATGTGGATGAAAATGCTCAGGTAAGACCGATATTCGCTGACCAAGCTGCTTCAAACGAGGCAAGGAAACTGCCGTATCGACGACAGTGCGCCACTCTTGATTTAAATAAGGTGTCCAATTGGATACACATCGACCCGATAAATCGGCTGGAATGGTCTCGACTACTTGATGCCCTTGATCCAATAACGCACGATACTCGTCGATCCATTGCTCCACTTCAGCTGCCGTGCAAATCGACTGTTCTATCAATTGTTGTGCATAATAGGCTTGAGTGGTTGGATGTGCTTTAATCTTTTTATACATCAGCGGTTGCGTGGGTACCGGATCATCCGCTTCTTGATGGCCGTGTCGTCGATAGCAAACTAAGTCAATAAAACAATCTTTATGAAAGGCCATGCGATAATCAAAAGCACATTGTATCGCAGCGATCACCGCTTCTGGATCATCACCATTCACATGAAAAACTGGCGCATCAATCATTTTCGCAATATCAGTACAATAATAAGAAGAACGCGCATCTTGAGCCTCACTGGTCGTAAAACCAATCTGGTTATCCAGCACAATATGGATAGCTCCACCAATACCATAGGCGCGCGTTTGCGACATACTTAACGCCTCCATGACGACCCCTTCACCGGAAACGCTCGCATCACCATGAAGCATCACTGCTATCGCATAATCTTGCTGAGGCGTTTTAGGGCGCTCTTGTCGCGCCCGTACTGAACCCATCATCACGGGGACAATAAATTCTAAGTGCGAGGGGTTAAAAGCTAACGATATATGTATAGGACCCGCTTGAGTTTTTATCTCTCGCGAGTAGCCTTTATGGTATTTAACATCACCAGACGTTAAGCCATAATCTTGCGTGCCTTCAAATTCTTGAAATAATTCCGTCGCTGACTGCCCCATAATATTCAGCAAGACATTAATCCGACCACGATGCGCCATACCAATCACCAGATCTTTAACCTGCTGCTGAGCCGCATATCTTGTTAAAGCTTTTAGCAATGGGATCAGGCTGTCTCCACCTTCTAATGAATAACGCACCTGTCCGACGTAGCGAGAGTCTAAATATCTTTCTAGCCCCTCTGCCGCAATCAAGTGCTTGAGGATATCGCGCTGCTGATCCGGATTAAAATGCAGCTGAGGCAAGCGGTGCTCAACATAATGCTCTAACCAATCACGCTCCGCTGGATCGGCGACGGTCGGATATTCTATGGCCAATTTACCACAGTAGCATTGGCGCAGCTTCGTATAAATATCATGTAAACTGCCAACCTCAGTCTCCAAGACGCCTTGTGCCATAAAAGATTGCGACAAATCTGATTCTTGTAATCCGTAATAAGCCCATGTTAAACGTGGATCGATAGCTTGCTTATCTTCTAATGGATTAGTATCCGCATTCAAATGCCCCAAAGCACGATAAGCTTGAATGAGCGCATCGATTTTACTCTGTTTTTCATGAGAAACTGCCTGGCCAACCGGGGAGCATGGGCCACGCTGGCCCTTAAATTGCTCACGAATCCGCGTATGAGATACATCTGGCTGTTTGGATAAACTGAAGGATTCAAAATAATCTCGCCATACCGACTCAACACTATTTTTATCTTGGAGAAAATTGTCGTATAAGGCTTCTAAATAATCAATATTATAGGCAGATAAATAAGAATACTGCTTCAAATGTGCTAAAGAGGACATAACGCTACCTTTATGATATAAGACTGAAAAAGAAAGACGACCAACATCATCTATCGTGTATCGGTCGTCTTATCCGAGAGTGCCGGATCTGCTTCGGATAACATCGTCGTGCGAATTTTTTGAATAGCACGGGTCGGATTCAAACCTTTGGGACAAACAGAGGCACAATTCATGATCGTGCGACAACGAAACACACTATAAGGATCTTTTAAGGCATCCACGCGCTCGAATGTATGGGTGTCGCGTGTATCGGCAATAAAGCGATAAGCCGACAACAAACCAGCCGGACCAATAAATTTAGTGGGGTTCCACCAATAAGAAGGGCAAGCACTGGAACAACAAGCGCATAAAATACACTCATACAAACCATCTAATTTGGCACGATCTTCAGGCGACTGTAAGCGCTCTTTCTCAGGCGCTGGTTCATCATTTTGCAAATAAGGCTTGACCTTATAATACTGCTTATAAAATTGCTCCATATCAACGATAAGATCGCGAATAATAGGAAAGCCTGGCAACGGCCTTAAGATAACTTTATGAGGCAAACTCGCTAACTGCGTAATACACGCGAGGCCATTACGCCCATTGATATTCATCCCATCAGACCCACACACTCCTTCACCACAAGAACGGCGCAAACCGATATCAGGATGTTCTTCTCGAATCGCCTCGAGCGCATGCAATAGCATTTTACCGTGAATCAGGGATGTATCAAACGGGAATTCTTCTAAATAAGGTTTCGCATCACGTTCTGGATTAAAACGGCTAATGACAAACGTCATCTTTCGCGATTGCTTGGAAGCCATATTACTCGTCTCGCGGTTTCGGCGGAAAGGGCGCCATATCTGAAGGATGCATATTGACTTCCCGATAAGCAATATGCCCCTCTCTCCCACACAAAGTATGCTTTAAAAAATGCTCATCATCACGATCCTGAAAATCATAACGAGAATGCGCCCCTCGACTTTCTTCTCGATGATAGGCGGATGCGGCCGTTACATAAGCGACTTCCATTAAATTATCCAACTCCAATGCTTCTATACGAGCATAATTAAAAGTATGACTCGTATCTGCTAATTTTGCTTGCGACAAACGGGTACGCAAGCGCTTGAGAGCCTCTAATCCCTCTTGCATCGGTTGCCGATCTCGAAACACACCAAAACTATCGTTCATCACTTTTTTAATAGCCTGCCTTAGCTTCACCGGATTCTCAGTGTGATCGGGATCTTCCCAACGCAATACTCGATTGACCGCAGCCTCGATATCGGATGCTCGTGCATCAGGATATGTCGAATCAGAAGCCAACTCATCTTCTAAATATAAGCCAACCGCTCGAC
>JABABH010000051.1 GCA_014238325.1 Coxiellaceae bacterium
AAGAACGCCCACATTGGCAGATAGAAGCAACGGATCTTTCTGCTGAAGCTCTGACTATTGCGCGACGTAATGCAGATATCTACACCTATCGTAATCTTCATTTTTATCAGAGTGACTGGTGCCGAGGTTTGCAGCGTAGCCATTATGATGTGATCATCAGTAATCCTCCATATATTCAGGAAAGTGATGCGCATTTAAAGGATTTGCGTTACGAACCTACCTCTGCTTTAGTGGGAGGTGAGAGTGGATTAGTGGCACTGGAAAAGATTGTCAGCCATGCGTATGGTCATTTAAATCCCTCGGGCTATTTGGTATTGGAACATGGATACGATCAAGCGCCGGCCTTGGAGCTTCTGATGAAAGAGACGGGCTACGTCAGTGTTGAAGATTATGTTGATCTAGCAGGACATCCTAGAATGATGGTCGGATGCCGTCCGTGACATCCTAGGGGCTGTGCGGTCATCGTAGATCCGTATTAGGGAGCTCGGTGGTGTTGCCAATGGCGCATTCCATCAAGTAATTTTTAATGAGATCGCAGCGATTGATGGCTTGTAGACCCCAGTTGCGGGTTTGCATAGCAAGCGTAGAAGCATCCATAAAACAGGATTTGAGTCCGAGCGTAATATAAGACATCTCGGTATTTTTAGCTTTACGGCCACGTTCATATTGTCTGGTTGTGCGTGTCTGGCCCATATCACGTTGCTGTTGGTGTGACGTAATCAAGCAGGCTGCCAAATAAGCGGCATCCATTAATCCCAAATTAGCACCCTGCCCGGCGAGCGGATGGATGGTATGTGCAGCGTCTCCGATCAACGCCATGCGTTTTTTTGTATATTGCTTAGCATGGTGTAGTGGAATCGGTACGAGTTGAGGGGGAGTGACAGCCGTGAGCAGACCTAATCGTGGGCCAAAGGCATCTTGTAGCGCCGCATGAAATAAAGCACTATTCATACTGAGGAGCTGATGTGCTCGTTTATTGGGCATAGACCATATCATGACGGCATCATGTCGATCGCGATGCGGTAATAGGCCAAAGATGCTGTCTTGGTTAAAGGCCTGCCAACCTGTTTGCTCATGCGGGTCAGTTGTGCGTATTACAGCAATAAGAGCACTGTGGTCGCTGACATAGTTGATACTAGGTATCTGCATGTGTTGACGTAGCCAAGACTTTCCACCATCTGCACCAACGATGCATTGAGCTTGGAGGGTGAGGCCGTGCTTTAAAGAGAGATAAATATGGTCTTCTGTTTGCATGATGGCCATCGGATGAGCGAGAGGGAATAGCGTAGCGTGGTCATGCTGCTGTAACTTTTTCCACAAAATACGAACGATTTCTCGGTTTTCAATAATATTACCTAAGTAAGGTTTTCCAATATAAGCGCTATCAAACGTAATAGTTTGATTCAGATCCCAGGCAATTAAGCGTTGCAGAGGCCCGTAGGTAGAAGGGTGTAAATGTTGAAAGACACCGCATTTTTCTAAGATATCTTGAGAGGCAAGGTTAATGGCACACACGCGTGGATCGATAGGTGAGCTTTGCCACTGAAGGCAGGGCTGAGATTGATCAACAATAGCAACGGATATGCCGGCATCGGCTAATAAGGTGGCACATACTAGTCCAGCCATGCCCCCTCCTATGATCACAATGGGATAAGCATGCGCGTTATTGATCGCCATAGAAGGGCACCCCCAAGGCTAATTTTGGTACTCGTCCCGACAGGCCCAACATACTTTTTGCTAACCGCCTTTTCAGTGGTGTGCATAGATCCGTTGCCAGCAAGCCGAGTCCTCGGAGAGTACGGCTACCCGGCCAAGAACGATGGAAGAGAGTAGTGGCCGCTTGGGTCATGCCAATAATAGAATTTTGGTGGGGTTGATGCCAATCCTGATAGGCTTGGAGGACATGGATATCGCCTAGGTTTTGTTTTTTTTGGGCTGCCGTAACGAGTATTTCGGCGAGTATCGCAGCGTTTCTGAGTCCTAAATTAAATCCTTGTGCAGCAATGGGGTATAAAGTGTGAGCAGCATTTCCTAATAAAACCGCATGGGGCACAATTGATTTTTTTGCAATTTTCATATGCAGGGGGTAGCTGTGCCCGCGTTGCAAACCTACGATGGGAGGTAGACGATTGCCGATAGATAGGCGTATGCTTTCTATTAAATGCGTATCCGATTCGGTCTTGATGGTGTTTGCATCGTTCTGTGACATAGACCATATGGCTTGATAGTGGTGTGATGGGTGACCGGGTAAGAGTGCGAGAGTCCCCTGATCTGTGAAACGCTCATAAGCGATGCATTGATGCGGTGTTTCCAAATTCAGGCGCAGTGCAATCGCGACTTGATCCATCGGATAGATGCGTACGGGGATATTTAATAAACGACGCACCGTAGATTGGCTACCATCTGATGCAATCAATAGAGGAGTGGAAAATCTTTCTCGCCCGTTGGCGGTTGAGATACCCAGGGCGAGGCTGTCTTGTTCGTTCGTGATCGCTTCAATGGTCTGGATTGGTATATAGGAAACCCGCGCTTTCTGCATGAGACGTTGATATAAAATTTTCTGTAGTTGGTGAAAGGGGATGACATACCCTAGTGCGGGGAGTTGATAGTCAGCAGCCTCGAATTGTAAGCGACCCAATGATTTTTCATGAGACACGTGGACCGTATGTACAGGCGTGGCATGGGGGGCTAAGGCTGACCATAGACCCAATGTTTTTAAAATTTGATGGCTTCCATAAGAAAGGGTGATGGGTCGTGTATCGGGAGGGCGTGTATTCGACACTGTTTCTGGTATATGATGTTCTAGTATTTGAAGACTCAATCCTGCCTGCAGAAGTGCTAAGGCAAGGCTGGTGCCCACGAGTCCTGCGCCGATAATGGTGAGATCAGGAATAGATTTTTTATGAGCTTGCATGTCATTATTGTAGCGGCAGCTGTGTATTTCACAAGATGTTCCGTACCTGAGAAAGTTTGTGCGATATTTTCTACTCGGTGCAGCTGGTATTTTGTATAAACGATGCTGTGATGTATCTTAATTGAGCATATATTGTTAAGGGTGGTGAGATGTTGAATGCATTGATTGCGCATCGATTAAATAGTCTACGTATGCGTATGAAACAGTGGCAGCTGGATTATTATTATATTCCCTCGACCGATGCTCATCAAAATGAATATGTGCCCTCCCCTTACCAGAGACGCGAGTGGATCAGTGGATTTTCTGGTTCTGCAGGGGATGCGCTGGTAGGTCAGAACGTGGCTTATTTATGGACGGACCCGCGTTATCACTTACAAGCAGAACAAGAGCTAGATTTGCAATATTATCAACTTATGAAGTGGGGGCAACTCGATGTGCCCTCCATTGAAGTATGGTTGCAGTCACAAGGCCACGCCTTGCGCGTTGGTGTTGATCCGCGTGTGATCAGTCTAGATAAAGAGCGTCGTATATCGCATCATTTAAAGGCGGTAGAAGGCTTGCTGCTGCCTATTGATACGAATTTAATCGATGCAATATCTGATGGTGAAACGGGAGTGATTCAGGCAAATACGATGCATCCTGTGCGCTTTATTCGTACAGAGACGTCGGTTGCTCAAAAATTAGAGCATATAAGAGATCAGCTGGCTCTTCATCATGCGCATGCTTTTGTGACGAATGTATTGGATGAAATTGCTTGGATGTTTAATATCAGAGGCCAAGATATTCTCTATAATCCCTTGGTGATCAGTTATGCGATCATAACGAAAAAGCAAGCGATTTGGTATGTCGATGAGAAGAAAGTCGATAACCTAATGCGCAAGATACTGGCTGAAGTGCATGTCACGATTGCATCTTATGAAGCTATTGCCGCTGATTTGCAGGGTTTGGATGAATCGGTATGGCTAGATCCTAAGACAGCCAGTGTTTGGATGGCGTCCAAGGTGTCGCAGGGGTCGTCTCGCTTATTGGAGTATGCTTCTCCTATTAGCCTACCTAAAGCTGTTAAGGACCAACAAGAACAGATGGGTGCGTATGAAGCGCATATTTTTGATGCTGTAGCTATGATTCAATTTTTATATTGGTTAGAGCGGCACTGGCGTGATGGTATCACTGAGGCAGCAGCTGCAGAGCAGCTAGCCCGCTTTAGGCAAGCGCATGCTTGGTGTATGGGCTTAAGCTTTGAGACCATCAGTGCTTTTGGTGCACATAGCGCTATGATTCATTATACCGCTGGATCCGCTTCTCGTACTATAATTGATGACTCATCGCTATACCTCGTGGATTCGGGTGGGCAATATTGTGGAAGGCAAGAGTCCCGAGACTATTGTGGTACCACAGATATTACCCGCACCATTCATTTGGGCGTGCCAACTGCCTTAGAAAAAAAGCATTATACTTGGGTATTAAAAGGGCACTTAGCTTTAGGTCATGCCGTATTTCCCAAGGGGGTGTGTGGCGAGAACTTGGATGTTCTAGCGCGTCAGTATTTATGGCAGGCCGGCTTGGATTATGGGCATGGCACGGGGCATGGTGTAGGCAGCTACCTATGTGTGCATGAAGGTCCGCACAGTATTTCGCCGCGCTCTACTCAGGTCCCATTAGAGCCTGGCATGATTGTCAGCAATGAGCCCGGTCTTTATTTGCCTGGCCATTATGGTATTCGCATTGAGAATTTATGCATGGTTACATTGAGAGGGGAACCGGTAGAAGCTGGAAAACGGCAATATTATAGGTTTAAAGATTTGACCTTGGTGCCTTATGCGCGTGCTTTAATCGATGTTTTTGAATTAACTCAACAGGAAAAAGTCTGGATCGATTCCTACCATAAGCACATTTTTAACACCTTGTCTGCACGGTTAGGTGAGGCAGAGCAGGCATGGTTGGTCCACGCGACGGCTCCTTTATCGAACGGATAGGGATGGTTGTTGACCTTCCATACCTCGAGGATTATCCTTTATTCTATCGAGTTAGGAATGAAATTATGGATTATCGCTTAGCATTCAATGAATTAACACAACAAGTCGAGGAATTATTACGTGTCTTCGAGGCTACCCGATTAGAGAATGATGCCTTACGTCGGCAATTACTGGAGGTAGACCAAGCGCGAACTCATCTGCTTGAAAAAAACAAGCGTGTGGTAGCGCAAATCAATGACATGATAGTGCGTATTAAGGAGCACATACCAGCGCAGGGATGCTCATATGACGTGTGACCAGCAGCAGACCGTATCGGTGCAAATATTCGGGAAATATTATTCCATTCAATTACCCGTGCATGAGGAGCAGGCATTCAAAGAGGCAATTCAATTATTAGAATCACAGATGTCTATGGTTAAAGCGGATCATCCTTTGAGTGCACCGGATGACATCACCATGGTGACTGCCTTGAATATTGCTCATCAACTCATCCAGTTGCGCCGACAGCATGAGGAATGTACACCGCCTATGTTAGAGTCGATTAAAAGTTTACAACGACGCATTGCTTGTTTTATAGACAGCGACCACCCCGTATTATTGCCTGAATAAGTCTCAATATTCGCAAACAGCTTTTAATATTGTTATAATAGTTTGTGTCTTCTGCGAGACTTCCTGCTAGAGCAACATATTTGAACCGATACAAATATGATAGGGCGATGGCTGTGTTTATAGCTGTTGAGCCGTCCATGTTTTTGGATAGTCTGATGCTATACGGGCCGGTCCCACGTGAACTTTAGGGTTCATCAATATGGCTAGTGGGAGCCTTGCGGGGGATTTCCTATCGCTGTGCTGGGGGTTGCATATTAATCGAGATAATCTTCGCCGTGCTTTGCGTCGCAAAAGGCGTGCATTGTCCTCGGAGGACAGACAGCAACGAGCGCAAGCTATCTCGGAAAAAGCAGCTAGTTTATCTATATTTAGAAATAGCCATCATATCGCTTTTTATATAGCAGACGATGGCGAAGTGGATCCTTCTTACCTTTTAAAATCTGCGTACCAGCTCGGCAAGTCTTGTTATTTACCCGTATTGTCTGCTGATGCATCAACACATGGCTTAGCATTTTATACCTACCATATAGGTGATGTCTTAGTGAATAATCGCTTTGGTATTCCGGAGCCCAATCTTCTCGAAACATCTCATAGAACAGCTGACTGCTTAGATCTTGTATTTTTACCTTTAGTAGCCTTTGATCATATGGGGCACCGCTTAGGTAGGGGGGGAGGATGTTATGATAGCACCTTTGCTTTTTTGGCGAATGTTGCCATTTCAACACCTACATTAATCGGTTTGAGTTATGAATTTCAACATCTTGATGAAATCACACCTTGTGTTTGGGATATTCCCTTGAATATCGTTGTGACAGAAACAGCAGTGTATACCGCTCGCGAATGAAGATGCGAAGTGGGTGATTGCGAGCGGTATATCTTTGTTTGGCTGGCGAAAAGTGAATGTTCGCTTAGCCACTTAAGGGGACAATCGCGATTGTCCCCTTAAGAATCCCCATCTTGATGAGTCACTTCAAGTGGATGCTTCGCATTTTGGGGGGGTAGACAGAGGCGCTGCTGTTTGAGTATGTTGCTGATTAAATATCCCCTGCTTTATAAGGTTGGGAGGTTCGTTATTTTGTGCAGGGAGATGAGAGGATGTTTTACGCGAGTTATATGCAGCACAAAAGTTGCAGAATGAGTTGTCGAATTTCTGGTTGCTGAGCTGCTCAGATACATCTGAAGAAAAGTTAGGGAATGATGTAGGCACGGTTGACGCGGGTGGCAAGCCGCGGGGTTGTTTAGTTGGAACCGAATTTGGCTGGGTTAGTCCTTTGCGTTTCCCCAGAGAGAGGAGAGAATGGGTTGGAGTAGTCGGGGACGTGCTTTGTTGAAGGAGGGTAGGATCAGAATATTCGGGCCTCTGAGTAGATGCTTTGGCTAATTGCTCCATCGCTACTTGTTCGATCTGGGCGAGCGTTCTCATTATTTTTTCCGAAAAAGATGAAGATTTTCCTTCCGTCAGCTCGTTTTCTAGTGCTGGATCTCGACAGTGTGCTAGAAACGCTTCAGGTGCTGTTGAAACAATCAACTCTATTAGCTGTACATCGTCACTCAAGATATTTATCACGAAGTGTGAAAATGTATTCGGACAGGCGAAGAAATCTCTTACTTCCTGAGAAGGCAAGCTATTCAGCATCGCGTCTATAGCGTCTAGATGTCTTGATGTTAAAACTGCGATTTTATGATCATCTCCTGCATTGTCCTCCTGAATAAATTTTTTAAATTTGGCAGGTGTGTCTGTGAGGATGAATGTGATATCTGTAGGTTTCTGCGAGCCGAAGGTGTTTAGCAGCATTTGATTTCCAGGCAAACTTATGAGAACCTTCAACAGGTTCCGCCGCTTTTCTTGGTTGAGCATGTAGGTTATTTTTTGCTGCGCGACCTGTTTGATCTTGGCGAGCTTTCTCCTTATTTTTTCCGAAAAAGATGAAGGTTTTCCTTCCGTCAGCTTGTTTTCTAGTGCTGAATCTCGATAGTGTGCTAGAAACTGTTTAGGTGCTTCTGATACAACCAATTCTATGTTAGCGTAAGTAGGGAGAACAGGAACCCATCGTAAGAATAGATTTCTTGAGGCTAAAAAATCTATTCTTGTCTCAGGCAACATGAGCTCAAACATGTTTACTATGGCTAGGTCATTCCGCGATTTCAAAACGTTAATTTTATGAGCATCTCCTGCATTATCCTCCTTAATATATTTTTTAAATTCATTATATGTTTCTTTGATGAAGAATGTGATAGTCTTATGGCATTGGCAGGCTAAGCTCATTGTAATCAATCGATCATCCTTGCGAACAAGCCTGCATAACAGATTGCGCTGTGATTCATCGTCGGGTATCTTGTTGATTCCCGATATATTGCGTTTCTGAAACATCTGTCTGAGTTCATCGAGCTGATGCTTGGCAGGATTGAAGTCATCTAAAATGCTTTGCATACGAACTAATGTTTGTCGTTTTTTTTCTGATAGCGCCTGTTTTTGCAGCTCCTATAACTCCGTTTGGAAGTATGATCTAAGATCTTCAGGTGATTTGTCAACCAACAATTTTAGTGTAAAGCGAGAAGGGTAGCTGCTAAGGAAGCGTGACACTAGATCCGGCACGCTAAAAAAAGCTTGTATTGCCTCAGGCAACATGAGCTTAAGCATTTCTTCTATGGCTGAGTTATTCTGCGATGAAAAAACGTTAATTTTATGAGCACCTTCTGCATTATCCTCCTTAATATATGCTGCAAATTCGTGGAGCATCTCTTGGGTTCGGATTAAGAATTTGATCTCTTTGGGCTTCCGATCGGACAAGATGCATTGAATCGCTAGGTTTCTATTTTCGTTGACGAGTTTGCGCAACTGCTGCCGCCACTCTTCCCAATTGCTCGCATAGTGTTTTCTTTTTTCTCGAAAACAATATTGGAAGTTTAGGAATTCATAAAATTCTTCTATTCTTACCATCAGGAAAGCTCCAATTTTGAATATTAAACAAGAGTGGTGAATGATTGAGCTATAATATACCCATCCCACTTCAAGTGCATGCTTCGCA
>JABABH010000052.1 GCA_014238325.1 Coxiellaceae bacterium
AGTCCTATGTAATACTTCGGGTTTTTTCTGCATGGTGTCTCGCTCTCTAAACCTCAACGTGACCATCGCAGTCGTATTCCTGATTGCCACCCAATCAAATACTGCCCACCACGTGTGCTTCTGTTATGATAATAACATGTCTCTACTCAAACTCCCCCCTTTAAGCTTATATGTACACACACCCTGGTGCATTAAAAAATGCCCTTATTGCGATTTCAACTCCCAAACACTAAAAGGCAACATTCCAGAATCTGATTATGCTGCAGCTCTAGAAGCTAACATCACGAGCCAATGGCATCATCTCCATAATCGACCGATATCCTCTATTTTTATTGGAGGCGGCACCCCTAGTTTACTCTCCCCCGCCTTTTATCAAGATCTGTTCAGCTATCTCAGAAGGCATACAATGCTCTCTGATGGCATTGAGATCACCCTAGAAGCTAATCCAGGATCCGTAGAACAACAACGGTTTAAAGCCTATCGTGAAATCGGCATCAATCGCCTATCCTTAGGCATACAAAGCTTTCAAAATAAACAACTCAAAAATTTAGGAAGGATTCACGACGCCAACCAAGCCATTAAGGCTGTTGCTATGGCCCAACAAGCTGGATTTGAGAATATCAACCTAGATTTAATGTTTGGTCTACCGCAACAAACTCTTGAAGACGCCCTCTACGACCTCAAACTCGCTAATGACCTACAACCACAGCACCTATCTTGGTATCAGCTCACCATCGAGCCTAATACTTATTTCTACAAACACCGACCTGCGCTACCCCATGACGATGCTATCGAGAGGATGCAGGAAGCCGGTCATCGCTTTCTTGATCTCCAAGGATTTAAGCAGTATGAAGTCTCAGCCTTTTGCCGGAATGGTGACATAAGCCAACACAATATGCACTACTGGGAGTTTGGCGATTATCTCGGTATAGGAGCCGGTGCGCATAGTAAAATTACTGATATAAGTAGCCGAACTATCATGCGCTTATGGAATATCCGAAACGCATCGTTGTATATAGATGCCCCCTCGCGTGCAGCAGGAAGCAAAATCATTACGACTTCAGAATTGCCACTCGAGTTTATGATGAACGCCCTCCGACTACAGCGTCCTGCAACCTTTTCCATGTATGAAGCTAGAACAGGACTGCCTCGCAATACACTCATTCCTATACTCCAAAAAGCCAAACAATACGATTGGCTCACTTGGAATACCGAGTCTATTATTTTAACGGATTCGGGCCGGCAACTGCTCAATGAAGTTTTGGAATTATGGCTACCAGAACCAACCCAAGCGCTCTCATCCATGATTCCATCTCCGGTCACAGCCATCCAAAAATAGACAGGCTTCCATGCAATATTCTGCTTGATTAAGACATGGCTTACATCTCTAGACTCCGTTGCACTCTTGTGATGATCAAGCTAGTAAGGATATGATCATGTACGACCTTCCCACTAGGATAGCAAAGCCTATTTTCAAGGAAGTGGGAAAAGGAGTCCCATTAAAACATGAATGGAAGTTCTATACTCAAGTGGGAGCAGGTGACGAGGGTTAAGGAAGATCAGCGTCACCATGCTACCCCGCACGTCGATGCATTTCATGAGTCGCGATGGCTAAAGCCCGTCCTGTCTTAATCGTAGGTGCTGGGCCAACCGGCTTATTGATGGCCTATCTGCTCGCGCGCTGTCACATTCCCGTCGATATTATTGACAAACATGCACATCGTCAAGAGGGATCCAATGCACTGGGCATTCAAGCGGGTACGATGGAGTTATTCGATAACTTAGGTATCCTCTCCTCTTTTTTGGAACAAGGACAGCAGGCTAAACACCTTGATATCTATCACCAAGGTCAATTACTTGCACAGCTATCCTTCGAAGCTCTTGACTCTGCTTATCGCTTTATTTTGCTTATTCCGCAATATCAAACAGAAATGATTTTAGAAAAAGAATTGCAAAAATTAAATATTCATATTGAGCGACATATAACGCTGATCGACTACGTTGAAACCCAGCACGGGGTACGGGTGTCACTTCAAACTGCCGATCATCATCGACATCAACGAGATTACCCGTGGCTGATTGCAGCCGATGGCGCACATAGTCGCATACGCGAACAATCCTCTGCCACATGGATAGGGGACGCTTTTGCAGAGCCTTCTCTCGTAGCCGATGTTCATATTCCTAATGCATCTATCAAAGGCCTAGCTAATATATTTTTTCATAAGGATCAGGTGTTAGCTTTATTTGCTATACAGCCCCAGCAATACCGCATATTTGCCAATGTCACCACAACAGCACAAGAGAAGATCACTCATGTAGACCTACAAAAATTCATACAAGAACGCACGACGTATCCCTGGATAGTGACAGAAGCCCATTGGATCTCCCGTTTTC
This sequence comes from Coxiellaceae bacterium, assembly GCA_014238325.1. Taxonomy (GTDB): domain Bacteria; phylum Pseudomonadota; class Gammaproteobacteria; order Coxiellales; family Coxiellaceae; genus JABABH01. The sequence goes on from JABABH010000052.1 coordinate 2,395, forward strand.
GTATCCCTTATAGGATTGTCGATCACTTAAATATTGATCATGTGTTTTTTGCGGGTGATGCTGCTCATAGTCATTCCCCTGTAGGTGGTCAAGGTATGAATACAGGATTACAAGATGCTTATAACCTAGCATGGAAATTAGCTTTAGTGCTGCGGGGCCAGGCAACGGAAGCGCTATTAAAAAGCTATCATGGTGAACGGTATCCCGTGAATCAACGCATTGTGGCCCATACCACAAGCATGACTCGCTTAGTTATGGGGAAAAATTCTGTAACTCGCTTATGCTTACGATGCTTTCTCCGTTGCCTTAAGCATCTCAAAACAGGGTCATACCACATCGCCATGACGATGAGTCAGCTTAGCATTCGCTATCACCGTAGCAAAAATATTGACTTTGACTCTATCATGAGCGCTCGCTCACCCAAACCAGGCGAACGCGCTCCTGATATTCTGATACATGATGACAAAAGACTGCATGGATATTTACGTGGCTATCATCATAAACTTTTAATTTTTACTGGGATCAAACTGACCCAAGCAACTTGCTTGCCTTTAAAAAAAATCATCGATCAAATAAACGCATCACTTTCCATAGACCTAAAAATTTATGTCATCAGTCCACAGGAAATGGGGGACATTCAACCTATTATTCTTGATCCTCGGCACCGTGTACATAAACGATATCATGTGCAATACCCGGGTTTTTATGTGATACGACCTGATAATATCATCGCTTATTGCCACCATAATATGGATCTTCGACGTCTGATGCGATACTTTCAGGAGCACCTATACGGGTCGGCTAAAACATCTATCGATATAGCTGGCACCGATGGTGAATGAAGGCCTCGGCCATTTATGATAATCCAGATAGAATACGATCAGCTAACCAATATTGCAATTTCCAGGGGGCGCGACCTTGAACAAATCCGACATGTCCACCTCTCTCGTATAACTCCAGCTTAACACATGCAGGAAGTTCAGCTGCTGCTGGTACTGAAGACGGCGAAACCAAAGGATCATCCCATGAATGAATAATCAGCGTAGCATGTTCAATACCTCTTAAAAATGGCCTGATGGTGGTTCGCTCATAATATTCCTTAGCACTGCAGAAACCATGTAAAGGTGCTGTCACAATATTATCAAAACTGCGAAAATCATGGATCTTAGCAACCTCTTGCACCGTCGCTGGCATATCAAGGCCTTGTTTAATTTTCTGTAACGTTTTTTCTTTCATCGTATAAAGCAATTTCCATTGATAAAATTGTGGTGAATAATCCACAGACGTAGAAAGCTCAAAGGGTACCGATACTGCAATAGCTTGGCGTATTGGGGCTGATACCGTATGACTGAGGTAATGCAAGAGCACATTAGCGCCTAAAGAAAATCCTATTATGGAGAAGCATTGCTGGGGATAACGAGATGATAAGGCTTCTATTAAATAGGTAATGTCTTCAATATCTCCTGCATGATAACTACGTGCTAATCGATTCAATCGGCCACTGCAAGTTCGAAAATGCATCACCACAACGCGCCAGCCCATTCGGCTAAGTACGTTTAACATTAATTGAATATAGTGAGAGTTAACGGAACCCTCTAGCCCGTGTAATAAAATGACAACAGGACCATCCATCGGCCCCGTCCAGCACAGATCTAAAAAATCTCCGTCCGGTAAATTGAGTTCTTCCCATACTAAATCAACCTGTGCTCGCTGTGGAAATATCGTACTTAAACAAGATTGTACATGCCGATTACTGAGCCACCATGGTGGCGAAAAATAATGAGGAGGGTTCATATTGTCTATCATGATGATGCTTTACTATCAGCATCAGCATCACCATACCCCTTAAATAGTGAGTGAACCTGTTATTATTTAATCATAGCAAAGGGATCTAGATTTTACACAAGACAAGGCAAGATATTGGCTACAATCAGGCGATACTGTCATCGGAGCCTAAAAAGCTCTCCTTATTCGCAACCAAGCAGGCTGAGAATCAACGATAAAAATATGGATATAAACGAATTGAAAACAAATAGATAGATGATTTTCTTAGGTATACGAAGGCCCATATATAAGGCCAGAAAGCATCTCTGTCAAAGAGATGATTGCATCCATCGCATAGCTTGCTGCACATCCCGCCATGTGGTCAATTTTTTGCTGGCATCTTGCAATAGCTCTGCAGGTGCATAACAACTCACCATAAGAGGTGGACGCTCCACGCTGGCGAACTGAGTCAGAAAATAACGATACACCTGTAATCCAACGAACAACATCAAAGGTTGACGATCAGGCTCAATCTTCAAACGCCCTTGCCTGATACCACCTTCATATTGCAGTTGGGTAGATTGAGCTATTTTTTCTACTAATTCGGCCTCCAAGGGCGCACCTAATCGCGCATCCGCGATTAAACGACCTGACAGTTTTCCATGTTTATTCAACAAATTATAGTCATAATAAGCCAGCGGGCTAGCAAGCGTTTGGCAAGACCCATCACGCCAAGCTTGAGATCTTTCCACTATCTGAGGGCGTAGTCCCCATACTGGAAATTTCACATAACGAGCATATTTTTGCAATACGGCATTCATAGCCATCCATACTACCACACCCCGCTAGCTTAATAGCCATCAAAGACTGAAACCAGGATGCGGTTCTGATTTTGATGTAGAGGCTTCCTTGATTTTGGGTTGAAACAGTTTCGAACCCTGTGCATTTGGGTGGGATGCTAGATGCTCCTTAAGTATTTTTACGCACTCTCTCTGTCCGTACTTTTCTGCCATGGCTAAGATTTTTTCGTCAACCTTTGCACCCCTCTCCAAGAGCAGTCGAAGGGTCTTCAAGCAGTGTTCCCTCTGTGGCTCGAGGTGATTGTTGTAGAGGCTTATCAGAGAGTGTAGCGGTGTCTGGCCATATTCATCCTGTACATCAACATTCTCACCTTGATCCAGCAACATTTGAACCAGCTCCGAACATCCGTACATCGCCGCCATGTGTAGATATGTCTGGCCGTGTTCATTAATCGGTTTCTTGGGATTTATACCGTTCTCCACGAGTATTCGAGCTATCTCCAGAGAACCTTGGGTTACCGCTAAACATAACAGTTGATGACCCATTACGTCGAGGTCTATATAGTTGTTCTGCACAAGCATTCGAAAGATCTTCCAAGATCCTCTTATCAGCGCAAACTTTAAAGCAGTATCATTATCAAAACTATCTTTTGGCTTTGAAGCAGCACCTTTCTCCAACAAAAAGGCTACGACGGCTATATCCTTTTCCATGGCTGCCAAGTCTAGCGCTGTCCTGTTGCGAGGCCCACCCCTTTCATGAATATCTGCACCTGCCTCCAGTAATAGGCCTGCGATGTCTACACGCCCTTTCTTTACTGCACAACGCAGCGATCCATCATTAGGATTTGCACCTTTCGCCAATAATAATTTTATGCTATCTGCACATCCTTGTCCTACCGCCAGCTCTAGCAGTGTATCGTCATTACGATCCCTTCCATTAACCTTTCTACCGTTGTCCAATAGCAATTTAAGGCCCGATATATCTCCTTCCCTTATCACCAGCTTTAGCGACCACCAATGGGAATCATGATCAGAACAGTCTGCTAAGGCAGCTATTACCCAAGCCATTTGTAGATGTGCTATTTGTAGATGCGCTAGATTGAGCCGAGACAGTTCAATCCGATCATGGAATTCTTGTTGAATCATTTCCTTAGATCCGTTAACCTTCTCAGCAACAGATTTAATCTTCTCCGTTATCTCACTTTTAGTTTTATCCTTCATATTAATGATTAATTCTTCAAGCTCCGTTGGCCAAGTCACACCTAGCCAAACCATATCAGCAAAACATGCCTCGCGAAGCACTGATAGCATGGGATCAGCTAACGCAGGATACTTATTAACTTGCTCAAGCAAATCGAGCTGCCTACCCTCAGATGTTAGATCCTCATCCATGATGCTGAAGGTCTCCGTAGATAAACCAAGGCTTATAAAATTTTGCATCACATCTGGTTTCTGTGAAGTCGCTATCTTATCGATCATACTTATTAGAAATAAATTATCCCAATAAGGACGTAATTCAAGACATGAAGCTACATCCTCAGATCTTTCTAACAGGAAAAATAATACTGCTTCACGAGATAGGGTTAAATACTTTTGTGGCGTGTCACAACCTTTAATCTCATCCAGCCTAGTACCCAGATCCTGGGAACGAGCAGAGTCGAACTTAAGACGATTAGAAATAAATAGATTCAATCGTTTGCTATAAAAGCTATTGGTGGACTCGTTGCTCTGATTTTTCCGTTCATCTTCAAACTCACTCAAAAGGTCCGCATTAAAGCCTGCGGCATCCGTATTATCCCATAAATTCTGGAAGACAAGTGATTTATCTGTATTTTTGATCATATGTTATATCGATCCTAATAGTTGAAGTGCACACATAATACAACATTGCTACGCTGGCATGCATTAGTTTTCAATAAAAAGCATTGTGATACGGTTGGATGGTACATTCAATAGATTAAATCTACCTTAATTATCAATCATTCTATTCAAGGACTGAAACCAGCATTCAGTTCTAATCTAGAGGCTTCCTGGGTGTGGGATTGAAATAGGGTCGGGCCTTGTGAGGTTGAATAGTCTACGTGGAACGCTATATGCTCCTCAAGTATTTTTTGGCACTCCCAATTTCTTTCTTGATTCCCGTTATTTCTTGCTATGTTCAAGGTTTTTTCATCAACCCTTGCACCATGCTCCAAGAGTAGTTGCACGACGCCCACATGTCCGTGCTTTGCCGCTAGGTGTAGCGCTGTATTGCCATCCTCATTCTTTAAATTAACCTCTGCACCGCGCTCCAAGAGTAGTTGCACGGCGCCCACATGTCCGTGCCTTGCCGCTATGTGTAGCGCTGTAGTGCCATTCTTA